>CAVHFE010000029.1:0-24389 GCA_963635145.1 Oscillospiraceae bacterium | reverse complement strand
GGCTGCTTGGACTCGCGGCGCTCGCGCAGGTCGTCCATGCGCGCCTGGATGGCGTTCTTGTCGTCGGGGGTGAGCTCAAGGGTGGCCTCGAGCACGACGTAGCCTTCGTCCATCATCATGCTATGGCGATAACTCCACTGCGCCTGTTCGGCCGTCACCTGGACAAGCTTTCCTTCGGGGGTAAGGCAGCTGAGGCTTGTGGCAACCTTGCTGAACTCGCCGTCGTAGGCGCCGGCGTTCATAATGGCTGCCCCGCCGATGCTGCCGGGGATTCCGCTGGCAAACTCGTAGCCTGCCAGGCCGTGCCCCTGCGCCACCTTGGCAACCTGCTCGTTGGAAGCGCCCGCCTGGGCAACAATGCGGGTGCCCTCAACCGAGACCGAGGCGAAGTTTTCCGCGAATTTCACTATTACGCCGCGCACGCCCGCATCGTTTGCCAGGATGTTGCTTCCTAGACCCATGAAGCGCAGCGGCGTGTGGGCTTCATTGCAGGCGGCGATGACTTGCTGGACTTGCTCGACGCTGGTGGGAAGTACGAGCGCATCTGCCGGTCCGCCGATTTTGAAGGTGGTGTGCTTTGACAGGGGTTCGTCGAGCAAAAGATGCTCGGCGCCCACGATGCGTGAAAGCTGATCTGCGAGCTGTGGCGAGACAAGGGAGGTCATGGTCGTCCTTTGCTGTTGGGCTGGTTGGTTTTTGACCGTCGGTGCCCTCCATTATGGGTGATAGCGGCGTGGGGCGCTATGCGGATGTTGCGTTTGTGGAGTGCAGGTGAACGCGGCCTACAGAATCCTCTTCTTAATGCTTTCGGGGAGGAAGCGCTGCATGTCCGCGGGTAGGGGAGTTTCAATGTCTATTTCCCTGTTGTCCATGGGGTGCCTGAAGGAAAGGTGCCAGCTGTGCAGGGCTGGTCGGTCGATTGATGGCAGGCCTTTTCCTTGTCCCACCGTGCCGTACAGGGTATCGCCCAAAAGCGGGTGCCCCAAGTGGGCCAGGTGCACGCGGACCTGATGGGTGCGCCCCGTTTCAAGCTTCAGGCGCACAAGCGAAAGTGGATTTTCGGAGTTCGAGGCGCTGGTGCCAAGGCCGATGAATTTGAGCCCTACCGGGGGCTTCTCCGAGGGCAGGCAGCATGCTTTCACAAGCTGCGGGCCTTCTGCCGTGCAATCAATATGGGCGAGCATCATAAGGTGGGTAATAGCGATTCTCTCGCTTCCTTTGATGTGCGGGGCGTCGCCCACCACTGTGAACTTCGTCGATTCGCAGTCGCTACGGCGGGCGATGGGCGCGTTGATCATGCGGAAGGCGCCGAAGTTGAGTTTTTCGCCGCTGGCGAACGAGCTGAAGGGAATTTTAGGGTCGTCTTCAACCCAGCCTTCGCATAGGGCCAGGTATTCGCGGTGGAAGGTCCAATGAAACTGTTGCTGGATGGCGGATTGCGCAAAGCTTGAAAGCGCGAAAAGCACGATGCCCGTTGTTCCTGCATCGATGCGATGAACAGGGTGGACGCTGCCGGGGATGCCTTGTTTTTCCAAGTAGCCGGCAACGTAGTTTGCCAAGGTGTGCTCCGTGTTGCCCACGCGAGGGTGCACCACCATGCCGGCCGGCTTGTTCACCGCTATAAAGCACTCGTCAAGGTAAAGAACCTCAAGGGGCCCGTATTCGGGTGTGATGTCAGGCGTGCTGGCGCGAACGAGCGCATCGTCCGTGCGGATTGAAACGCTTTGCCCGGCGTGCACCTGCGCATCGGTGCGAGCGGCTTGCCCGTCAAGAAGAATTGCGCCTTCCACGTAGCGCGCATGCCGGATGGTCTTGCGTCCGATGTTGAGTTGTTGGCGCAGCACGTCGGCTACCGTGGCGCCGTCGTTCTCGGGGTAAACCCGGCACGATACGAAGGAGCTGCGCCCGCCTTTTTCGTTGTTGAGGGGCATCGGGCGCTGTTTAAAGAATCATCATGAACAGCTGCGCAAGCACGTATCCGATAAGCCCGCAGCAGGGGAAGGTGATAACCCAGGCCAGAAGCATGTTCTTGGCGATGCCCCAGTCGACCTTCTTCAGGCCGCGCGATGCGCCCACGCCCATAATCGCCGAGCTGTTGCAGTGGCTGGTGGAAACGGGCATGCCGGTAAGGGACGCGGTGATAAGCGTGGTCACCGTGGAGAAGTTGGCGGCGGAGCCCTGGTGAATCTCGAGCTTGGTCATGTTGGCGACGGTCTTGATGATGCGCTTGCCGCCGACGGCGGTGCCGAGCGAGATGGCAAGCGAACTGATGACCATCAGCCATAGAGGGAAGCCGTTGGCGTCGGGCACCGATTGCCCGAACGAAAGCGAGATGCCCAGGATGCCGATGGCCATGAACTTCTGACCATCCTGGCCGCCGTGCAAAAACGAAAGAGCGCAGGCGCACACGTCCTGGCAGCCGCGGAAGAACTTGTTGGCGCTGCGGCGGTCCATTCCTTTGCAGATGAACTCGACGATCTTGTTGAAGATCCAGCCGAGCAAGAAGCCCGCGATGAGCGAGAATGCCATGCCGATGAGGACTTTTGCCCATTGGTCGGGGACGACGCCGCCCCAGCCGTTCATCGCGATGGCGCCGCCCGTGACGCCGGCAATAAGCGAGTGCGACTTGGAGCAGGGGATGCCGAAGAGCCAGCAAACGCAACCCCATATAATCGCCGCAACCATCGCGGCAAGCACCGCCATCAGGGCGTTTTCGGTGTTGCCCGAGAAATCGACCATGTTGAACATGGTGTAGGCGACCGAGGTTGAGATGTAAGTCATGCCGATTAGGCCGACCATGTTGAACACGGCGGCCAAGGCGATGGCCGTGTTGGGCTTAAGGCAACGGCTGGCCACTGCGGTGGAAATGGCGTTGGGGGCGTCGGTTGCGCCGGAGACGATGGTCACGAACAAAACCAGGATAAGGATGAGCCACAAGACCGGATATTGCATAGCCTGGTCGATAAACCCTAGAAGAGTTAAGTCCATGAACGCCCCTCGTGATGAAGATTTCAAATCCCTTGATCTGGCGTCCGTGGATGCCCGATCGGTTCCTTGTAGTTGAGCATCTGCGGTTTTGCGCTTTGGCTTTATGCAGCTGGGCGCCCGTAAAAATGCGTTCAACTTCTTTGAACAAAGGATAGCAAATCAAACATCTGGTAAAGAGCACATCATGGATTGGTAAAGACGAATTGTTAAACTTTGCGAAATCTTTACAAGAGCGTGCGTAAGAGGCGGCGGCGCCTGCGTGGGGCGCCGGCGATCAATTAAACAAGACGCTTGTGATTGATTAACGAAGTGGGCAAATGAGGACGGGCAATTGAGGCGCGCCCTGCGCTACGCACTTGCTTGAGGCTATGAAGAAAGAAAGCCGCGCGCATCGATGAGGATGCGCGCGGCTTCGGGGCTGGTTGCCGTTAACGCGAACGGAGGACGCCTGCGGTGCTGCTCGCTGGAGCGGCGCCTTACCAAAGACAGCCCGCTAAGCGGCAGCCTGCGGTAGGTTTAGCCCAGGATCTCGACGAGCTCGATGTCGAAGTTCAGATCCTTGCCGGCAAGCTCGTGGTTCATGTCGAAGACGACCTTCTCGTCGTCAACGGAAACGACGAGGGCGGGGAAGGGCTGGCCACCGGGGCCTTGCAGCCAAACCTTCTCGCCGACGGGCAGGTCGGACGCGCCGGGGAAGTTTGCCGTGGGCACCGACTGAACCATGGCGGGGTCGTGCTCGCCGTAGGCCTCGGCTGCGGGGATGTGGACGGTCTTGGTCTCGCCGACGGCCATGTCGACGACGGCCTTATCGAAGCCGGGGATCATTTGGCCTGCCATGCAGGTGAACTCCAGCGGATCGCGGCCTGCGGAGGAATCGAATACCGAGCCGTCGTCCAGATAGCCCTTGTAGTGGGTACGTACTTTTTTGCCCTCGTTGCTCATGGGGACTCCTTATCGTCAAAAAACATTGGTCAACAGTCTATCGCAGCGCGCCCGGTAGCGGCCAAAAGAGCCAGCGTCGCTCTGTGCTCGCCATCGCCCGGCGAGGAAGCGCCGTGCTGTGCGCGGGCTTGCCCTTTTGCGCGGGACGCGCGGCTCGCGTATTCGCTGCGAAGAAACCTGGAATTAAAAAGAATCTTTTCTTTAAAAGGAGTATTCTGGTCACTAACTATTTTCAGTGAACGACAAGCCCTGTGGGGCGCAGTGGGAAGGTTCAACATGTACAAGGTCGGAATCATCGGAGCAGCAGGGTATGCAGGTGCGGAACTTATGCGCATCGTCCTGCGACATCCTGAGTTCGACTTGCATGTGGTTACCTCCAATTCCGACGCCGGCAACGCGGTTGCAAGCTTGTACCCCGCCTTCCAGGGCGTTTGCGATCTTTGCTTCTCGCGTCACGACGACCCCGCCGTTTTGGAATGCGACCTGGTTTTCATGGCAACCCCCCATACGGTTGCGATGAAGAGCGCTCCCAGCTATTTGGAAAAGGGCATCACGGTCATCGACCTTTCGGCTGATTATCGCCTGCGCAGCAAGGAAACCTACGAAGCCTGGTACAAGGTGGAGCACACGAGCCCCGAGCTTTTGGCCACGGCTTGCTTCGGCCAGCCCGAAACCCACCCCGAGGAAATGGCGCGTGCTGCTGCCGATTTCGCCGCGGGCAAGGCCGTACTGGTTGCTTGCGCCGGCTGCTATCCAACCGCTACCTCGCTGGCGGCGGCACCTGGCGTTCCTTTTTCGCAGGGCGTCGTGGTTGCCGATGCCATCAGCGGCGTGACGGGCGCCGGTCGTAGCGCCACTGCGCGCACGCATTATTGCTCCGCGAACGAGAACTTCGAGGCATACGGCGTTGCCAGCCATCGCCATACCCCCGAAATCGAGCAGATTCTGGGGATCGAGGGCCGCTTGGTCTTCACCCCTCATCTGGCTCCCGCATCGCGCGGCCTTCTTTCCACCGTCACTTTGCAACTTACCGACGAGGCGCGCGGCATGAGCCTGGCGGATTTCCGACGACGATACTCCGAGGCCTATGCGGATTCGCCCTTCGTCACGCTGCTCCCCGAGGGTCAGCAGCCTAAGACGAGCTCGGTCGTGGGCACCAACTTCGCCCACGTGGGCATTGCCCTTAGCGAAACCGCTGGATGTCTTATCGCCACCTGCGCCATCGACAACATCGTCAAGGGTGCCGCGGGTCAGGCGGTTCAGTGCGCCAATCTGGTCTTGGGCCTGCCAGCCAACACCGCTCTCTCCACTGTTGCAAATCCTTCTTAGTTCCCAAAAGGAGCTCATATGAATAACGAATTCACGGTGATTCCCGAAGGCGGGGTCACTTCTGCGCTCGGCTTCAAGGCGGGCGGCATCCATGCTGGCTTCCGCAAGAACCCTGAGCGTTTGGACATGGCGCTTGTCGAGGCCGACGAGCTTTGCCCTGCCGCAGGCGTGTTCACCCAGAACATCTTCTGCGCCGCGCCCGTTACCGTTTCGCGCGAGCATCTGGACGGCCAGGGCTTCGGTTTTGCGCGTGCCATGGTAATCAATTCCGGCACCGCCAATGCCGCAACCGGCTCGGTTGGCTTGGAGAACGCCCGCAAGATGGCGGGCATCGTGGCTGATACGGTCGGTTGCGCCCCTGAAGACGTGCTGGTTGCCTCGACCGGCGTTATCGGCACGCATTTGAACATGGAGCCCTTCGAGTACGGCGTCCCGGCCTTGCATGCTGAACTGGGCAAGAGCGGCCACGACGCCGCCTGTGCCATCATGACCACCGATACCGTTCCCAAAGAGGCGGCGCTTAGCTACACAAGCGCCGACCCCGACTACGCGGGTGCTACCTTCACCTTGGGCGGCATGTCCAAGGGCTCGGGCATGATCATGCCCAACATGGCGACGATGATCGCCTGCATCACCACCGATGCTCCCGTTGCTCCGGCCGACTTGCACGCTTGCTTGAAGGCTGCGGCCGATGCGAGCTTCAACAAGGTGACCGTCGACGGCGACACCTCCACCAACGACACCTGCGTGGCTTTTGCCTCGGGCAAGGCTGCCCCGGGCGCCGGCTTCTTCAAGCCTGGTTCCGTGGCCCTGGAGGAATTCGCCGCTGCGTTCAACGAGGTTTGCCAGAACCTTGCCCGCCAGATGGCGCGCGACGGCGAGGGCGCAACCAAGCTCGTCACGGTGAACGTTTCCGGCGCCGCCACCGCGGACGACGCCGACAAGGCCGCCCGCACCGTGGCAAACTCGCCGCTGGTTAAAACCGCGATCGCCGGCCACGATGCCAACTGGGGCCGCATCGCAGGAGCGCTCGGGCGCTCGGGTGCCCGCTTCCAGCAGGAAAAGGTCGACATCGACATCATGGGCCTGCCGGTGCTGCGCCAGGGCTTGCCCGTTCCCTTCGATGAGGACGAGGCCCTGCGACGATTCGAGGATGACGAAATAGTCCTCGATTGCAAGCTCGGCGCAGGCGAGTACGCCACCACGATGTGGACCTGCGACTTCACTCACGAATACATCTCGATCAATGGAGATTACCGCTCATGAAATACGCAAAAGATCGCAAGATGACCTCGAGCCATACCGGCGAGGTCCTAACCGAGGCCCTGCCTTGGATCAAAATCGCCACCGGTAAAACGGTAGTCATCAAGTACGGCGGCGCTGCCATGGTCGACTCCGACCTGCGTGATGCCGTCATGAGCGATATCGTCATGCTCAAGATCATGGGTATGAACCCCGTCATCGTTCACGGCGGCGGCGCGGCCATCTCCGAGAACATGGAGCGCTTCGGCCTGCCCGTCGAGTTCAAAAACGGCCAGCGAGTGACCACCGACGAGGCCATGGACGTGGTTAAGATGACGCTCATCGGCAAGGTCAACGAAGAGCTGGTGCTTGCCATGAACACGCACGGCAACTTGGCCGTCGGCGTCAACGGCGCCGACGCCGGCACGCTCATTGCCGAGCAGAAGAGCGCCGACCTGGGCCGCGTCGGCAACGTGGTCGATGTCGATCCCGCCTACATCAAGGCCCTCATCAACGCCGATTACATCCCCATCGTGGCAACGGTTGCCAAGGGCACCGACGGCGGCTCCTACAACATCAACGCCGACGCTGCCGCTTCCGCGCTTGCCGCGGCCCTGGGCGCCCACAAAATCATCTACCTGACCGACGTCGACGGCTTCTACGAGGATTTCAGCGACAAGGATTCGCTTGTTTCCCAGATGTCGCTCGACGAAACGCGCAGTATGCTCGCCGAGGGCAAGGTTTCCAAGGGCATGATCCCCAAGCTCCAGAGCTGCGTCGCCTCGCTTGAGGCCGGCGTCCCCCGCGCCCACATCGTCAACGGCACGCGCCCGCACTCCATCCTCATCGAGCTTTTGACCACGGGCGGTTCGGGAACGCTGATTTACGACGCCGAGGCCAGCCATGCCTCCCTGGACGAAATGGCGCCGCTCGGTACTTTGGCTTCCCGTCTGAGCGAAAACCGTTAAACTGGTAGTCTTTAATCTTTGCAACCCCTGCCGGGTATCCTTCTTGGGTGTTTGGCGGTTCCCATTGGGGCAACCCAGTGGTTTGCGGTTGGTTCATTCGCCAACCCACAGAACGCATACAGTGCGGCCTTGCGTGCCGCGAAAAAAGAAAGGATTGATTGAACATGGCTCTAACAGAAGCCACCACGTTTGAAGAGGCCAAGGAGCTCGACGACAAATACGTCATGCATACCTTCGGCCGCAAGCCTGTCATGCTTGTCGAGGGCAAGGGCATGACCGTCAAGGACGACAAGGGCAACGAGTATCTCGATTTCATTTCCGGCATCGGCGTTGATTCCCTGGGGCACTGCCACCCTGCCGTGGTCGAGGCCATCAAGGAACAGGCCGAGAAGCTGATTCACGTCAGCAACTATTACTACATCGAAAAGCGCGGCGAGGTCGCCAAGATGATCAGCGCCATGGCCAACGAGGACGTTCCCAAGTTCTACCGTGCGCCCTGGCTCACCTTCTTCGCCAACTCCGGCGCCGAGGCCAACGAGTGTGCCATCAAGCTGGCACGCGCCTATTCCAAGCGCTACAGCACCGGCGGCCAGACCATCATCGTTTTAACCAACAGTTTCCATGGTCGCACCCTGGCAACGCTTGCCGCAACCGCTCAGCCCGCCAAGCAGGAGCTCTTCCAGCCCCTGCCCGCCGGCTTCGTCGCCGTTCCCATGAACGACATGCCCGCTTTGAAGAAGGCCTTCGCCGATGCTGATGGCATGGTTGCCGCCGTCATGGTCGAGTGCATCCAGGGCGAGGGCGGCGTGCGCCCCTGCGACGAGGATTACCTGTGCGAGGTCATGCAGTACGCTCGCCAGTTCAACGCGCTTGTCATCTCCGACGAGGTGCAAACCGGCGTCTACCGTACCGGCAAGCCCTTCGCCTTCCAGAGCTTCGGCTTCACGCCCGACATTTTCACCATGGCCAAGGGCATCGCGTCCGGCTTCCCCATGGGCGCCTGCGTTGCCCGCGTCGAGGTTGCCGAGGCCTTCCAACCCGGTGACCACGGCTCCACCTTCGGTGGCAGCAACCTGGCCGTCGCCGCAGCTCACGCAACGCTTTCCACGCTGATGAAGGAGCCCTTCGTCAAGGAAATCGATGAGCTGGGCTGCTACTTCGCCGACAAGCTCGACGCCCTGGACGACATCCACGAGGTTCGCGGCATGGGCCTGATGGTCGGCGCCGACGTCTCCGAGGACATCGATGCCAACGTCGTGGTGCTCGAGGGCCTGAAGAAGGGCTTCCTGCTCAACGCCACCAGCAAGGGCACGCTGCGCTTCCTTCCTCCGCTGATCTGCACCAAGAAGGAAATCGACGCTGTGGTTGATGCGCTGCCCGGCCTGTTCGCCGACGCGCGCGCCACCCAGGCTGCCCAGGCTAAGGAGGCCGCCGAGGCCGACCCCGCCAAGGCCGAGGCCGAGGCAATGGCCGCCGAGCTCAAGAACATGCTTGGCTAAAGCGCCCGGCGCCGCACCGTCCGTCGCGCCGTTCGGTGCACTGATGCTTAGGCGTATTTGCTTTATTCGGATGCTTGCCCAAGGTCGTGGGGTTGCTATGTGTACGCATGGTTACCACGGGTGCGCGCGCAAGCAAAACAAGGTATAACTTAATGCGAGCAAACGCTCGTTGCCTTTCGGGGCGTAACAAATGAAAGGAACAACAATGGCAAAGGATATTTGCGTTCTTGCATACTCCGGCGGTCTGGACACCTCCGTTTGCTTGAGGTGGCTCATGGACGAAAAGGGCCTCGACGTCGTTTGCGTCGTCGGCGAGGTTGGCCAGGAGCACGAAGGTCTTGAGGAAATCCGCGAGCGCGCCCTTCAGGTTGGTGCCAAGGAGTGCATCATCGCCGACATGCGCGAGGATTTCGCCAACAACTTCCTCACCAAGGCACTTGCCGCCAACGCCATGTTCGAGAACAAGTACCCCTTGCTCTCCGCTCTTTCCCGTCCTCTGATCTCCAAGTACCTGGTGGACATTGCTCACCAGTTCGGCGCCAAGTACGTTGCCCATGGTTGCACCGGCAAGGGCAACGACCAGGTCCGCTTCGAGACCTCCATCCGCGCGCTCGATCCTTCGCTCGAGATCATCGCTCCCGTTCGTGAGTGGCATATGCACACCCGCGCCGAGGAGATGGAGTGGGCTCAGGCTCACGGCGTGCCCGTGCCCACCACCAAGAAGAAGCCTTATTCCATCGACGACAACATGTGGGGCCGCGCAATCGAGTGCGGCGTGCTGGAAGATCCGATGAATCGTCCTCCGCTGGATATTTACACCATGACCAAGGACATCGAGGATACCCCCGATGAGCCCACCGAGATTACCATCTCCTTCAAGGCTGGCGTGCCCACCGCAATCGACGGCAAGCCCATGTCCATGCAGGAGGTAGTCGTCGAGCTGAACAAGATTGCCGGCGAGAACGGTTACGGCCGTATCGACATGATCGAGAATCGCATGATCGGCGTTAAGTCCCGCGAGTGCTACGAGTGCCCCGCCGGCCTGGCCCTGATCGAGGCTCACCGTGCCCTGGAGGACATGTGCCTCGAGCGTGAGGTTTTGCGCTACAAGCTTCACATGGAGCACGATTGGGCCATCAACGTTTACAACGGTCAGTGGTTCAGCCCCTTGAAGCACGCTATGGACACCTTCCTGGCAACCACCCAGCAGTGCGTTACCGGCAATGTCCGCGTGAAGTTCCACAAGGGCAATCTGATCGTTACCGGTCGCGAGTCCGACTACAGCCTCTACGATTACGGCCTGGCTACTTACGACGCCGCCGATACCTTCGATCACAAGGCTGCCAAGGGCTTCATCGACCTGTACAGTCTGTCCCTGCGCGTTTGGGCCGCCAACCGCGCTTCCCAGGAAGCCACCGACGGCGAGTAGGAATACTTTTCATCCTGCCCTCATGGGACACTTATATAGCTTTCAGGAAAGGATCCCTCGGGATCCTTTCCTGGTTGATGACGTCTTGAGCGTGGCCCGAGTCGGGCGGCGCTAGATTTGCGTGGGCCCGGTAGTTGCAGCTACCGGGCCGTTTTGCTATCTATGTCATTCAACGGCGATTCGAGTTGAACTCCTTCCACGCATCGAGAATGAAATTCGCGATGGTCGTTAACGCGGCCAGATGGAAAGTGGGTCTCAATACTGAAGCAGTGAGCGCATGAGAAAAGGCAGTCCGTACGGACTGCCTTTTCGAACAGCGGAACGGGCGACGCCCGCAAGGGGCCCCGCTCGCCGCAAATGTCGCGTGCCGAAGCCGCTACTTCGTCTTCACGGCCTTCTTGGCGGACCAGCTGGAGTAGTAGGTCTTGCCGTTCACAACCTTGTAAGTGCGTGCCTGGACGTAGTACTTGGTCTTCTTCTTGAGCTTCTTCGCTGTCTTGGCCTTGGCCGAGGCGCCCTTCGCCTTCACGGTCTTGGCCTTGGCCATGCTCTTCTTGGTGGAGTAGCGCAGCTGGACGCCGGAGCGCTCGGTCTTGGCCTTCTTCCACTTTGCCTTGAAGGACTTCTTGGCCTTCGCCACCTTGAACTTGGTGACGCCCTTTGGGTTGATGGTGAAGCTCGTGGTGGCCTTGCCGGTGTAGGAGCCCTTTGCGGTGACGGTCACGGCGTAAGTGCCCACCTTCTTGCCGGAGGCAACGGCAGCGGTGTAGTCGGTGCCCTCCTTCAGTACCTTGTCGCCCAGGATCACGAGTTTGACCTTGGGTTTTTTGACCTTGCCGTTGTAGGTGTAGCTTGCTTTGGAAAGCGTCACCTTGGCGGCCGAGAGGTCGTAGGCGTACGGGTCGTCGTCGGGGGCGAAAACCTTCACCTTGACGGAGACTTCGTTGGAGACGAGGCCGCCCTGGCCATCGTCGTTGTCGACGTACTCGGGAAAGGTCACGGTGCCCTTGGCGGTGAGCTCCTGGGCGCCGGCGCTCTCGTTGAAGCTGTCGATCGAGCCCCAGGCGATGTCGAGCATCTCGGACTCGCCGCACTTGTAAGTCACCTTAACCTGGTCGGGCAGGTTCCAGGCGGACGCTCCCTGGCCGGCGTCCTGCTTCTTCTTGCACCTTTGAGCCTGCTCGAAGCTCACCTTCTCGTCGGAAAGCGCGCTGATGCTCGGCAGCTCGTAGGCGCCCGTGGTCGGGCACATGACGCTCAGCGAGGCCTTGCCGTCCTCCTCGGCGGCGTAGGCGCCGTACTCGCCCTCGTTGCCGGATACCAGGATCTCGGGGTTGGGCGAGAGCACGTACTTGACGCCGTCCGACGAGCTTATGCTCAAGGCCATCGTCGCCGCGTAGGTGGTGTCGTGCGCGGCCGTTGCCCCGCCCTTGCCGCCGTGCGACCATTCGATGGCGACCTTTCCGCCGTCGCCGGCGAAGTACTTTGTGACGTCGGCGTACTTGTCGGAGTCGGCGATCTTGGCCTTCACGCAATCGGCGCTCGCGGCGAGCGGCTGGTCGGCCTGGGGCAGGGCGAAGGAAACGTCGAGGCCCGACACCACCGGGTTGTACACGGCGGTGATGAGCTCGTCGGAGCTCACCTTGCCAAGCTCGACGGTGCCGCCGGTGCCGATCGTCTCGCCATTGGAGTCGACCCACTTCTCGAAGGAATAGCCTTCGTGCTCGGGCGCGGTGAAGACGAACGACGAGCCCTTTTCGACCTTGCAGGTTTCGGGCTCCCAGGAAGCGCCCTGTCCTGCAACGGCGGTGTCCTCATACTCGATGGTTACGGTCTTCATCTCGGGTTGCGCGGCGTTTTTCACGGTGTAGACGAGCGTGCGGGCGGCCGACATGGAGCCATCATCCTTCACGGCCCAGGCCTCGAGCTTGTAGGTGATCTGCTTGCCGGCGGCGGGCAGGGGAAGGCCGATCTTGCCGCTGCAGCTCGCGCTCGACGCGTCGCTCTTCCATTCGCTGTCGCCCAGGTGACTCAGGTTGTACTCGATCCGCGCGTCCGCGTCGGCGCAGCCCACGGCGAGCATGACTTTGTCGTCCTCGACCGTGACTTCGGGATCGTCGGAGGAATAGGAGCCCTCGTCAAGGCTTATCGTCGGCGCCTCAATCTCCTCGGCGTCGGCGTCCGTCACGGAAAGCTTGACCTCGGCGGTAAGGTCATCGGGAAGGGTCGCCTCATCGGTCTTCTTCAGCTCGAGCTTAAGCGTTGCCGGATTTTTGCTCGGTTTGACGAGCTTGCCGTCCTCGAAAAGAGAGCTCATGTCCTGGCCGTCGGCGAAGCTCAGGCTTACAAGGGTTCCCGCGGCGGTGATGCCCGTGGCTGTTTTCGGGAACTTGCTCTCGAACTCGCTGAGGGAAGTGCCCTCGGGGAGCACCAGGGAGATGGGCTTGATCTTGGTGATGACGGCTCCAAGCTCGTAGCCGTTGGTGGTGACGTTCAAGGCGCCCGACGCGTCCACGTTCGCCTCGGCGGCGCCGAGCTTCTCCTTGGTTCCGTTCGTCAGGTTGACCTCAACATCGCTCGCCGCAAGGTCGAGGGCGAACGCGCGGTCGTTCTTGACGTCTTGGGCAGCCGACAGGCGCGCCACGTAGACGACGCCCTCCTCGGCCTTGCCTGCCGCGGGGGTGAGCGTTCCGTCGCTCGCCTTCTTGTACCAGGAAACGGCAATCTTCATGTCGTGGGCGCTCTCGTCGTCACCATCGACAGCGGTCCATGTCAAGGTTCCCTCGTAATTCAGCCACTGCCCGGCGCTCGGCGCCTGGAGCGCAACCGTCACCTTGCGGGTGCGCGTCACGTATTCGGCGGCCAGGCTCACGTTGTTCTGCGGCATCTTGAAGGAAAGCTGCGGGTCGTAGACCTTGTCGCCGGAAATGTAGTCGCTCATGGGGTGAAGCCCCGTGCTGTCGTCGGCGTTCCAGCGCTTGAACACCTTGGAGGGGTCCGTCGAGGTGGCGTTGACCGTGGCCTCGCTCTTCCATTTGTACTTGCCGGTGCTCGTGCCGTTGACGGAAAGGTCGAAATCGAGGTCGGTGTGCCGCTGCCAGGCGTCGCCGCCCTCGTCGGTGCCGTAGCTCACGTAGTAGCCGCCCAGGTTGATGAAGAAGCAGTCCTTGCCGCTGGGCGGCGTGAAGTTCTTGGCGATGCGGCGGTCGTCGGTGATGCCCGTGCGTACGCCCACGCTCGAGCCCTTGCTCAGGCTGCCGGTGATGTAGGCGAATCCGGTCTGCCCGCTGATGGTGCTCAGGAACACGTCGTCGTCGTTGCCGGTGTCTTTGCCGCGGGTGTTGTCCTTGACCGTGCAGAGACCGCTCATCTTGATGTCGTAGTGGTAGCTTACGAACAGGCCGCCGCCCTCGTAGTCGCCGCCTTCGGCATTGCAGTAGTTGTTGGTGATGGTGCAGTTTTCGATGCTGCTGTTGTAGCTGCTCACGCTGATGCCGCCGCCGTCGCGAGCCGCGGCATTGCCCGTTATCTTGCAGTCGACGAGCTGAGTGTCGTCGTTGAGGATGATGCCGCCGCCATCGTAGGCCGAGTAATTATCTTTGATGTTGACGTTCTTGATCAGGCAGCTGCTTTCGCCCTGCACGGTGTTGACTTGAATTCCGCCGCCGGAGCGGTTCTTGTAATCCGAGCCGCTGCTTTCCATAAGGGAAGCGTTCTCGGAGATCGTCCCCGTTCCGTCGTCGGATTTAAGGGTGAAGCCCTGTCCGTCGAAGTAGATGCCGCCGCCGCTGCAATACGCGGCATTGCGGCTTATGGTGGAGCCGTTGATGAGGTTGATGTTTTCGTCCCTGGCGGTGTAGATGCCGCCGCCGTTGCTGTGGGCGTAATTTTCATCGATATGGGAATTGTCCATGTTCAAGGTGGCGCCGGCGTAGGCGCAATAGATGCCGCCGCCGTTGCCGTCTCCATGGGCGTCCGTCGAGTTGTTGCAAATCGAGGAATTCTTCATATTGATAGTGCACGCGCCATCCACGAAAAGCCCGCTGTGGCCGCAGCCGGCAACAGCGACGTTTTCCATGTCAAGAACGGAATCGGTTTCCAGCCAGATGCCGGAAGCCACGCCTTTGCTTTCGTCGTTGTTGGTAACCAAGCCGGAGCTTTTAACGTAGGTCTTCACCCAGTCCCACGACTGGTTTCCTTGGTATCCGTTGATTTTGGCGTACCCCTGGTAGTAGAGGTAGTCCGCCTCCGCGCTTGAAGTGAGCTTAAGGGTGGCATTGGCATGCAGGACGATTACGCCCGTTGGCCCGGTACCGATCATCTTGTGCCCGTTCATGTCGATGGTGAGGGATTTGTCGCTCTCCACATCAAGGTTTCCGTCGCCGAAGCTCCAGTCGTCGTCCATGACGATGGTCGCGCCCGCGAATCCGGCCTCCACGGCCTTGCTGATGCTGGCATAATCCGTACGGGCACCCGACGAATCGATGGAGTGGGCCACATGGGTTTCGTCTTCCGCGTAGGCAAGGGCGGGCGCCAATGCGCACAGGGTCATTGCTGCGGCGATGGCCAAGGCCATCAGGTGAAGGAAGGGTGCTCTTCCGTTGATTGGGCGTGCTTTCATGGGCTTACCTCTTCGTACTTCTGCGCGGCTTTTGAGTGGATGGGTTCGAACTCGGTGACCGCTTTGATGTTGGGGCTGTTGGCCGAGGATGGCCTTGGGTTTGCATGTTGAAATTATAGTTCCAACAAGCCTAGTCCGATGATTGCGCCGCCCACCCCCTTTCAAATTCATTGGCGCGAAACAATCTGTCTGGGCAGGGGAATCGGGCGATAGGCTATCCTGTTTGGAAGAGAAATCAACGATAGGGGACCTTCCATGAAGATAAGAGCTTTTCGGCGCAGCATGCCTGGCATCTTGGCTGCGATGTGTGCATTGACGCTGACGGTCTTGTTCGTGCTTGCGCGTCCGGCAACGGCCATGGCGGACGAATTCATCGCCCACTCGGTCGATGCTTCGGGCAATCGCACGGATTACACAAGCGTCGATGCGGCTAAGACCGCTGGCTACAACGGCGCCACCATCATCATGGACAAGGAGTGGAACCTGGGTTCCGCCAGCCTCGATCTGGCCGACAGCAAGTCGGTCACCATCGACATGAACGGTTACCGGATCATCAGCGCCAATACGGACGCGACAATCTACCTGAACGAGCACGCCAAGCTCAAGCTCATCTCGAGCGCGCAGGCGCGCACCTTCCAGTACCTGGGTTGGAGCGATCATTACTGCAGCTGGACCACCTTCTGGGTTACGGCGTCGGGCTTCGTCACCAACGAGGTTGAGGGCCGCAACGGCCTTACGAGCGTCGCGCCCGGCATTCACATGGAGGACGATTCCGACCTCACACTCGAGAACATCGCTATCGCGGGCTGCGGTTACGGCGGAATCGAGACGAAAGACAATTGCTCGATCGACATGACCAACGTCGAGCTGTGCCGTTGCAGGTCCGACAAGAACAAGGGCGGCGGCGATGGCGGCGGAATCAAGCTCGGTGCTTACTCCACGCTCAACATGAGCGCCTCCCGCATTCACGATAACGTCGCGTTTGCGGGCGACGGCGGCGGCATCTACGCCGAGAAGGGCGTGACCATCGACATGGAGGATGGCTCTACGATTCTGGATAACGTTGCCAGCGACGGCGGCGGCATCGCCTTCAACGGCACCGACTTCAAACTTAGGTCAAAGGACAAAACGGGCAGCATTTTTAGGAACGAGGGCACCGTTGGCGGAATCCATATCGATTCGACCTTCGGCACGAACGAGGGCCTTATCGAAGGCTTGAGCATCACGCACAACACCTCGTCCGAGAATGCTGGCGGCATCAAGCTCGGCCAACGTTGGACCACCTTGCGCAACTGCACCATCGTCGGCAATTCCTCTAAGGAAGATGGTGGCGGCATCCTGGTTGACAACAGCAACAACACCATCGACAACTGCACCATCACCGATAACTATTGTGCTTACGATGACGGCGACTACGAGGGTGGCGGCATTTTCGTTAGCTACAAGTACGACATCAAGATGACCGGCAAGTGCGTTGTGAAGAGCAACACCCGCGGCAAAGATTCCGGCAACGACGACGACGTGTTCCTGAGCACCATCAGCGGGCAGACCGGATTCGCCTACATCACCGGCAGCCTGAGCAAGGGCTCGACGGTGGGCGTGCGCACCGGAATCGAGGGCGATCGCCGCGTTGCGAAGAGCTTCAACCCCGAAACCAAGAACTGCCTGTTCGCCGACATGGACGGCTATTACATCAGCTACGGTACCGATGAGGGCGGCGACGCCTGGCAGCGCCACTCCGCAAGGGAATCCACTGTCACGGTAGACGGCAAGAAAATCGGCACATACAAGCAGGGGACCCTTGTCTCCGTTAGCGCGAACCCCGCTGACGGGAAGGCGTTCAAATGCTGGAACACGGACGACTCGACCCCCAACGTGCTTACGGACGATACCAAGTGGAACCAGGCCCTTTCCTTTACCATGCCTCAGTTCGACGTTGACCTTGTGGCCGACTACATCACGCGCACGAGCGACGTGCGGGTTACGTTGATGAAGCCTCAGCCGGGCTCCGAGTTATCGACCGAGGGAACCTTGCTGTGGACGGTCGTCGATGGTGATGAAACGGACCTTCACGATATGAGCATCACCGTTGCTTGGTATAAGAAGGACAAAGACGGCACACTTTCCCCTGCGTCGGGCACGGCCGAGGAAGATACCACCTACGTTGCTAACTTCGCGGTTGAGCAGGATGTTAAGAAGAATCGCGCCTTTGCCCTTGATTTTGATACCAGCAATGTGACTGTGTCGTTGCAGGGCGGCGATGAGATTAAGCTTGGCGCTGAAAAAGCGAGCGTGGATGAGTCGGGCGCTCTGAACGTCGCTACCAACACCTATACGACTCCAGGCGGCACCGTGGCCGAGGTAGCGCCCCTTTCCGTGTCGTTCCCCGAGGGCACGACCAAAGCCGATTTCATGGAGCAGTTCCCGAAGTCTGTTTCCGCCCTTACCAGCTCTGGTTCCATCGTGAGCTTGAAATTCACTCAGTCTCAGGATTTCGACATCCTCTTTGATGATGAGGGCAAGCTCAAGAAGCCGGAGGGAGGCTCGATTGAGCTGGGCCTGGAGCTGGACGACCCCGAAGACCTTGTGCTTCCCGAGACTCTTAGGTTCGCAAAGTGCAAGCTCACTGTGACGGACGCTTCTTCCTCTACGGTAGATGAGCCGACGGTTAAAGCCGACGAAGGCAAGTATTCCATTAAGGATGAAAAGCTTAACCTTACCGCAAGCTGCGAAACCGAAGATGCTGACATCAAATACAGTTTAAGCCGCCTGGAAAAGGGTTCGTGGGAGAGTGTGAGCACCGACAAGGATTACATCGATCGTATCGAGCTTGCCGCGCCGGAGAGCGCTGGCGCGCAGCTGAACTATCAGCTTCAGGTTTGGGCCGAGAAGGATGATTCCAAATCGGCTGTTCGCACCCTTCTTTACACGGTGGAGAACGCCAATCAGCCCCAAAAGGTTACGGTGACGGTTAAGTACGCCGACACTGCGATGGAAGGTCAGCATGGCACAAAGGCTGATGAGCCCTATGAAGTGGTTAAGGGGGAGGCTTCCACTGTCGCTGCTCCCGAACGCGAAGGCTACGTGTTTGAGAAGTGGGTGGATGCTAGCGGCAAGGTGTTGGGTGCCGATGCGGTGCTTAAGCTTGACTCTGTTGATAAGGATGTTGCCGTTACTGCTGTGTACAACCCGGTGGTAAGCGAGCTGGACGTCGATCTTTCCGCGCCTGTGGCACATCAGGACTTGGCTGCTTCGGGCACCGTGAAGGCCAAGGCCGGGGATTCCGATTCCGCCTTCGATATTACGAGCTACTTCGTTAGCGAGGACGGCAAGGCTGTTGTTGCTTGGTCGCCCGAGGGGGACAAGGACGGCAAGGCAGAGCATCTGACCAGCTACGTTGCTGCCCTTAGCTTCAAGGACGACAAGGCTGCATCCGGGGTGAAGTACGTGATTTCCTCGGATGTTAAGGTCAAGTGCCAGGGCGACGACGTTTCCGACGGCGCCATCATCGCGCAGGATTCCGACGGCACCAAGCGCCTTTGCGTAGGATTCCCGGTTACTGCCGGCATGGAGGGGCCTGTTTTGGATGCCCTGTCTGCTGTGGAGCTTTCGCACGACGAGGCTTTGAGCTACCAGGCTGGTCAGGATGCTGGCAAGGATGAAACCTGGGGCCTGCCGAAAGAAGTTACAGCCACTTGCAAATGTGGCTGCACCGTCTCGCTCGACATAGAGTGGGAAAAGGTGGCCGGCTTCGATAAGAACAAGCTTGAGGCGCAGAGCTTCACCGTCACGGGCAAGGTGCTGTACCCGAGCTATGTTGACGGCACCGGGGCACCCGAGACGGTTTCCGTTACGCTAAACGTTGCCGCTGGCGAGGAGCGGTCCAAGGCGGATGACGCTCAGGGCGGCCAGGATGGCACCGATCAGGACGATGCTGGCCAGACAACGGACGACGCTGGCCAGGCGGCAGATGATGCGGACGCTTCCGGCGACTTCGCCGATGCGGCAACGCCTTCAACCGGCGATTTTGCTCTGGTGCCTGTGGCGCTTGCTGCGCTTGCGGCCTTGACGGTGTGTTTGGCATCGGCTGTTCGGGTTCGCAGACGCTAATTCGCTGCTGCGACGCTGGGGCGGGCCTAGGGCGAGGGTCGTCCCTGCGGCAGGCTGGTCTTGAGTCCCTTCGTCGACCGAACTTAGGGCCCCGCGGTGGGTCGCGGGCGTACAACGCGTCGGCAGCCTGTTCGCGAAGGCGCGGCAACGGGTTTGGGGCGGCAGTAAAGTCGTAACGAAGACGGCGGGCGGGGTCCCTGGAGGGCGTCGCCCGTTCCGCTGTTCAGAAGGGCAGTCCGTACGGACTGCCCTTCTTCATGCGCTCACTGCTTCAACTTATTTATGTGGGCTTCTGGCGAAGCCCTCTTTTTGGTTTTCAGAGCGACGCTCTCCAGGAACCCCGCCCGCCGCGCGCCACGATAGGAGCGCGCTGGAAGCTTCGTGCAGCAAAGCTGCCAGCTGCGTGGTGTGCTGGAGTCTCCGTACGGCGAGTTGGGCGAAATTGTGGCGCGGAGGAGTCTCGATATGGTCAAAAACCTTGTCTGAGGGTAGCCCGATCCGCGAAAAGGGCTTCTTTTGGTCAAAGGTCCCCTCCGAGGGTAAATTTCCGTGCGCAAGCGACGGCGAAAGCCCTTCAGGGCTTTGCGCCGCAAAACGCATATCTAATTGACCTGGGGTTTTGTCAAACAGCTTTAAACAAGTGACTAGTTTGCCTGGCTGATTGGTCAAACTTCTTACCCCGGGGTAGAGGTTTTGACCAACCAAGGCCTTATTTCGGGATCTGGGCTCGAAAGGCGCCCGCTGCGTAGCGCGCCGGGGCTCCCGTGCGGCGGGGCCTGGAGCGGAATGGCTTCTGTGCGGTAAATTCCGTCAAATCACGGCGCGCTGGAAGCCCTGTGCGGTGGAATTGGGGTCGCAAGCAAGAATTCGGGCTTGTTTTGGCGCGGAAGAAGCTTTGTGCGGTGGATTTCGGACGATTTCGGGGGAATTTGGCGCGCTAGGCCTCCTGTGCGGTGAATTTCCTTTCCCAAAGGCCTTTTTCCGCCGCACGGGGGTCGTAGCGCGCCATTTCGAGCCGTTTTTCTGACTCGCGCTTTGGTTGAGCGTCGCAGGCTGGCCTCGTTTCAAGCCTCGGTAAATTTTCGAACTTGGTATGCCGTTGCGAGTGCGGCGTGTCACAATGAAGGACGGTAAACACCGCCGCCAACGTTTGGGATCCGGGGTCGCAGGCCCTTCGTCATTGCTTGCGGAGTAGGGTGCGCCGCCCGCGAAACAGGAGAGGGTCCCATCAGTGACGGTTTTGTCTGTTCTTCCGAGAAGGAGAGGAATATGGTGCTACGAAAGAAATTTGCCTCCTTTGTGGCGGCGCCCGTTATCGCATTTGCTTTTGCGGTGGCGCTTTTGGCCGTACCGGGGGGGGCGGCCTTCGCGACGACTTCCATTAGCCAGAGCGACCTTGATGCCGCCGGTGGTTGCTACACGCTGAAGGACGGCAGCTACGAGCTCGGTCAGGACGTAACAGGTGGTTTTAAGGTTACCGGCTCCGCCACGCTCGACCTCAAAGGCTATACCGTTACAAACTCCGCCAACCAAGGCGTGTTTTCCTTAGCGTCAGGCGGGAAGTCCCTCACCGTTTCAAACGGCACCGTTGTCCAGAATCACACTAACAATGCTGCGTTCCGCAACGAGACCAACTCCACTTTGGTGATTACTGACGTCACCGCTACTTCGTACGATCATGTTTGCATCGACAACGAAGCTGGCACGACCGTCGTTAACAGCGGCACCTACACGGTGAACAACTCGGAAAAGAGCGCCTCGGTAATCCGCAATGGCGGTTCTTCGGGGATAGGCGTCACCATTAACGGTGGCACTTTCAGCGCCGCTGGAAACGCTCCGTCCAATTTGATTGATGCCTCAAATGGAACGGTGAAGATCGCTGGGGCTAGCTGCTTCTCTTCGTTCCCAAGCAAAGCTCAGCTTGATACCAGTTTGTACATGCTTAAAACCGATAAGGGCTTTGAGGCCGTTGGGGACTCTGGGCTTGCCGACGCTCTTTGGAAGGTTTCCGGGATTTCCGGTTCAAGAATCGATAGCGTGTTTTTCTTGAGCACCGCAGATAAAGATGCGTTTTTGCAGAGTTGCAAGGGTAGCGCCGAGCCTTACAAGGGCTACACCGTAAGCGTCTCCACCAACCTTGAAGGAAAGTCTGCCAGCATTACCGTTGCACGCGGCGAGAAATTCTCGAGCTCTGATTTGTTTGCGAGCCTGGGGCTGGACAAGAGGTATTATCTGGAGTCTACGGTTGACGAAGAGGGAAATGCGTTCAGCTTCGATACCGCCGTTAATTCCGACCTTGCGTTAACGGCAACCTTTAAGCAGGTAGTTGCCTATATTGGCAGCGCAGGCTACGAAACCTTGCAGGCCGCGCTCGACGCCGTGAACAATAACGAGACCATCGAGCTCTGCGACGATGTGGCCGAAAATGCTACGGCTGAAAATGGCAAAACCTTCACTCTCGACTTGGGTGGCAAAACGCTCACTGCAAAGAGCGATGATGAGCCTGCTTTGAAGCTTACTAAGAGCTCCAAGGTTACGGTGAAGAATGGCGTTATTAACGCGAGCTCAAACGCTGTTTATGTGCAGGGGGATATGAGCAGCATCGCCAGCAACGCTTTGACACTTGAGGATGTTAAGGCGTCGAGCTCCGTTGCCGCCGCTGTTCGTGCTGAGTACGGAACGGTATCGATTAAGAGTGGCGCCTACACTGCAACGTCGAGCAGCGCCGAGGCTGATGAAAACTCGGCTCTTTATCTTGCGGGCGCTACGGCAACCATTGAGGGCGGCAGCTTTACGGCGGCGGGCAGCACGAAGAATGCGGTCGGCGTCATGAACCATGCTTCGCTGACGGTTAACGCCGGCAAGTTCACCGATCAGATTGATGGCAGCGGTGGCACGCTTGCCGTCAATGGTGGCACTTTCGGCAGCTATGCGAACTTGGGCGCCGTTGCCGAGGGCAAGAGCATGCTCAAGCACAAGGATGCCGGCTACGAGGTACTTGATACTTCCGACGCGATGGCTGCTGCTTGCTGCGTCGTGGTGAATGCGAGCAAGCAATCCCTGTACTTCGAGGACGCCACCGAGGGCAAGGAATATGCCGACGCTCAGGCTGGCTCCAAGGTGACCAGGGTATGTCACGTGAGCTTCGACAGCGATGGTGGTACTGAAGTCGCAACGCAGGACCTTCTTTCCGGCGGTACGGTGAGCGCACCGGACCCTGCGCCCGCCAAGGAGGGCCACACCTTTGCGGGTTGGCAGCTTAGCGGTGCCGACTATTCGTTCGACGCACCCGTGACCGAGGACATCACGCTCAAGGCGAAGTGGAACATCAACGCCTACACGGTTAGCTTTTTGAACGACGACGGCTCGACTTTTAAAACGCAGCAGGTCGAATACGGCAAGAAGGTAAGTGCTCCCGAAACGGTACCTACCAAAGAGGGTTGGGCGTTTGCCGCATGGACGCTCGACGAAAAAGCTTACGATTTCGATACTATTGTGAAGGGCGATATCGAACTTAAGCCCAGCTGGAACCAGATTTTCACCGTTTCCTTCGTTGACGAGAACGGGGATGTGCTGGCGCCTGAGCAGAAGGTCGAGAGTGGCAAGTGCGTAAGCGTTCCCGATCCCGCTCCCGCAAAAGAGGGCTACACCCTGAAGGGCTGGAAGAGCGGCCAAGATGACTTCGATTTCAAGACGCCGATTACGGCTGACACTACGCTGACAGCGAATTGGGAGGTCAACACCTACACTGTTACCTTCGACACCGACGGCGGCAGCAAGGTTGGGTCGCAGAAAGTTAAGTACAACGAGTGCGCAACTGCGCCTGATACGCCCGCCAAGACCGGCTACGAGTTCGTCGGCTGGCAGCTCGACGGCAAGGATTTCAACTTCGAGAGCACTCCAATAACGACCGATATCACCCTTGTGGCCAAGTGGACCGAAAAGGAATACGCGGTCACCTTCGACACCGACGGCGGTAGCCCCGCCCCCGAGCAACAAAAAGTGAAATACGGCGAATACGCAACGCAGCCCGAAGTCCCAACCAAGGCCGGCAAGGGCTTCATTGGTTGGTTTGTGGTCGATGAAGATGGTGAGATTTCCGACGATGACGAAGACTATTTTTATTTCGACTACGACACAGTGACGGAAGATATAACTCTTAGGGCAAAGTGGGGGAATGCCGTCGTAGAGAACAATGGGAAGCTCTACGCCTATTTTTGCAATGCGGTTGAAAATGCTCAGCCCGACAGCACAGTTAAGCTTTTGGCCGATGACGAGAGCGACTATGCCTTCGCCGAAATAGGGAGCAAGAATTTAACGATCGATTTGGGGAACAAAACGCTTGGAGGAAAGGGATATTCCGGCATTTTGGTCTACGGTGCATCTAACGTCTTCGTCAAAAACGGCGAAATCAAGTATATGAGGGAAACCGGCCTGTACGCTCAGGGCGATCAAAAATCATCTGCTAAGGTGACTTTGCAAAATGTGGATATTCATTGCGTCGGCGAAGAGAGCTCGGAATATGGATTGCAGGCGGCGGTTGTGGCTTCCCACAATTCCGAAATCACCATCGAGGGGGGAGATTATTCGCAGAAATCCGGCGTGCCCTTGCTTTGCATTGGCGGCAAGATAAAGGTCAACAACGGAACATTTGCCGGGAGCTACGAATCTGAAAATTACGTAGCCGGAGTTGCCGCTGGTACGCTTGAAATCAATGACGGCATCTTCGATGGCAGTGTGCACATTCGTGACGTTGATGATGGCACCTCTCAATCTTCGAGCCTTGTTTCTGCAGCTGAAAGCTTTGGGGCCGCATTTGCTGCGCTTACTTCGAGTGAATCTCTCGCCGAGGACAGCTCCGATTCCTCTGATCAGAGTGCAACGCTCATCATTAACGGCGGCAAGTTCGCTTCGGCCGACAACTATGCCTCGCTTGCATCGGGCAAGGTCTTTTTCAAGCACGCCGCTTCCGGCGATGACAAGGCTTACTACGAGGTCATGGACGAATCCGCTGCGCTTAAGTCGCATTGCTGGAAGGCCGCAGGCAGCACGGGCACTATTTATTTCGAGTCCAAGGACGAAGCGGTGGCCTACGCGGGCGACGAGTCCAAGGTCGAGGAGGTCACTCCCGAGCCTGAGCCCACCCCAACGCCTGCATCCACCGATCTTGCTTCTGCTAAGGTGACGCTTTCCAGCGCTTCCTTCGCCTACAACGGCAAGGCCCAGAAGCCCAGCGTCAAGTCCGTCGTGCTCAACGGCAA
>CAVHFE010000028.1:20193-24832 GCA_963635145.1 Oscillospiraceae bacterium | reverse complement strand
TCCGTCTGAGTCGAACGTGGACGAGCCCGTCTCGCTTGACGATGACGGCCGTGCGTCCGAGGATGGCGTCGTCGAAGCCAAGCGTGCCGACGAGGTCGATACCGGCTCCGAGGACGAGCTGACGCTGCCGCCGGAGTCCATGCTCCGCCACAACCCCAAATCCGCTTCCGCGGCCTCTTCCGACAAGGAGCTCGAGCAGACGGCTGAGGCTCTCCAGGGCACGCTCGTCGAGTTCGGGCGCACCGCGCGCGTCGTCGGTTGGATCTCGGGCCCGACGGTCACCACGTTCAAGCTCCAGCCTGGCGAGGGCGAGCGCGTGAGCAAGATCACGGCCCTTGAAGACGACATCGCGCTCTCGCTTGCCGCGCAGTCGGTGCGCATCTTCGCGCCGATCCCGGGCACCTCGCTCGTCGGCATCGAGATTCCCAACCGCACACGTCAGAACGTCTATCTCGGCGACGTCTTGCCCTACATCAAGGGCGGCCCGCTCGAGCTCGCCATCGGCCGCGACGCCGAGGGCACCCCGATCGTCGCCGACCTCGCGAAGATGCCCCACCTGCTCATCGCCGGCACCACGGGCTCCGGTAAGTCCGTGATGATCAACTCCATCATCACCACGCTGCTCATGCGTGCGCGCCCCGACGACGTCCGCCTGGTCATGGTCGACCCCAAGCGTGTCGAGCTCGCGGGCTATAACGGCCTGCCGCATCTCTATGTTCCCGTCGTGACCGAGCCCAAGCAAGCGGCGAGTGCGTTGCAGTGGGCCGTCTCCGAGATGGAGCGCCGCCTCAAGGTGTTCGAGCGCCTCAGCGTCCGCAAGATCTCGGACTACAACGAGCGTCAGGCCGCGGGCGCCTTCGAGCATTACGACAACCCGCCCAAGAAGATGCCCTATCTCGTCATCATCATCGACGAGCTCTCGGACCTCATGATGGTCGCGGGCAAGGACGTCGAGGCCTCGATCGTGCGCATCGCGCAGCTCGGCCGCGCCGCGGGCATCCACCTCATCGTGGCCACCCAGCGTCCGAGCTCCAACGTCGTGACGGGCCTCATCAAGGCGAACATCTCCAACCGCATCGCGTTCAACGTGGCCACGGGCATCGACTCGCGCGTCATCATCGACCAGATGGGCGCCGAGAAGCTCACGGGTCTCGGCGATATGCTGTTCTCCAAGGTCGGTTGGGGCAAGCCCCGCCGTATCCAGGGCTGCTTCGTCTCCGACGAGGAGATCAACGAGATCGTCGAGTTCGTCAAATCTCAGTCCGAGCCCGACTACCACGAAGAGATCCTTTCCGCCGTGGCTCCGGGCATGGCCGTTGCCACGGGTGCCGGCCCGCTCCGCACGGGCACCGCCGAGCCCGAGGACGACGACCCGCTCATCTGGGAGGCCGCGCAGATCGTGGTCGAGACGCAGCTCGGCTCCACCTCCGGACTGCAGCGCCGCCTCAAGGTTGGCTATGCGCGCGCAGGCCGCATCATGGATATGCTCGAGGAAAAGGGCGTCGTCGGGCCGCCCGATGGCTCCAAGCCCCGCGAGGTCCTGCTCGACGAGGAGGGCTTGGCGGCCCTTAAGTCCGTCGACGCCGAGATGGCCGCGGAAGACGACCTGTTCGGGGGCTTCTGATGAGCGCTCGGTTTGGTGACATCCTTCAGGGCCGCCGCCGCGAGATGGGCCTTTCCATCCAGCAGGTGGCCAACACCATCAAGATCAGGCCGCAGATCATCGAGTATTTTGAGCTCGGTAATTTTGCGAGCATGCCCCCGCGCGGCTATGCGCAGGGCATGATCTCGAGTTATGCGCGCTTCTTGGGGCTCAACCCCACCGAGATCGTCAACATCTATTTCGACGAGCTGTGCGCCTACGAGAACGGCGGAGAGCGCAAGGGCGGGGACTTCCAGGCTCCCGCCGGTCCCGTGAGCTCCCGTTCCTCGAATGAGGCCGGCAGGTTCTACATGGTCGGAGCCGGTCCTCGAAACAGCCGCTATGGCCAGCGCGCCATGCAGGCGGGTTATGTGACCGAGACCGGTTCGAGCCGCGAGATCCGCGCCCAGCGCGACCGCGTGCGTCGCACGCTCCCTCCGGCTGAGTCGTCTGTGCCGACCGCGCAGGGCTTGGTGCGGAACCCCCGCGCCGGCTACGGTGACGGCCAATATTCCGGACGGGGCCGTGGCTCTGGTCGCCCCGCGCGCTTGGCCGAACGTGGGCAGGGGCGCTCCTCGTCGCGCGAGGGGGCGGGCTCCCGTGGCCGCGCCCAGCACGACGGACGCCGTGCGTACGGGGCAGCGCCTGCGGGCAGGTCCGAGCGCCAGGTTCGGGCCCAGCGTGATAACAGGTCCATGCGCTCGTCTCGGAACGGTCGTCCTGTTTCGGGCAGGAACGATGTTCGCTCGCGTCGCGATGCGGGCTTGGGTCCGGCACGTCGCGGTGCCGCGCAGGGGCGTCGCAGCTCAAGTGCGCTCTCGAGCTTCGACCCTAAGTTCCTCATCGCTGCCGGCGCCATCGTGCTGGCCATTCTCGTGCTTTTGGTTTTCCTCGTCTCGCGTTCCTGCTCGTCGAGCGCCGCGAGCACGACGCTTGCCGAACAGAGCGCGAAGGCAGATGCGGCCGCGAGCAAGACTTCTTCGTCCTCGAGCAAGTCGAGTAAGAAGTCCGCGTCCAAGAAGAGCTTGAAGAGCGATTCCGACGCCGAGTCCGATGACGCCGATTCCGATTCGGACACCTCAACCGATGAGGAGACGGGAGACGCTGAAAGCACGGACACCGATTCGACGGACTTCTCGGACGGCTCTGCTGCCGATGAGGGAACGAAGGCCTCGGGCATCTCGGTCAAGGTCAAGCTCGCTTCCAAGAAGACCGCGTTTATCGAGGTGCGCGTGGACGGTAAGCTCGTTTACGGCGAGCAGGCAACCGGCCCGCTCACCAAGGAATACACCGCCTCCGAGTCCGTGGAGATCACGACGAGCAAGCCCTCGTACGTCACGATCACCAAGAACGGCAAGAAGGTTCGCTACGATTCGCAGACGTCCGGCGTGGCCCGCGTGACCCTGACGGTCCCGACGTCCGTCTCGTCGTCTTCGAGCGATTCCTCGGCTACGGATGCGTCGTCCTCGAGCGAGCAGGACGCGACCGGCGCGGGGTCGACTTCGACGGGCACGTCTTCGAGTGGCACCACCGCCACGACCACGTCCGCGGCCTCGTACGGCACGGCCTCGACCTCGAGCTCGTATTCCACCGCAAGCTCTTCGAACTCCTCTGGTTCCTATTCCGGAACCTCTGCATAAGCCGGGGCCAGCTCGTATTGGCCCGCTTTGACCCTGTTGACCCCGATCAAGGAACGTGATCCACATGGCAAAAGACTCAAGCTTCGACGTCGTCTCCGAAGTCGACATGCAGGAGGTAGATAACGCCTTCCAGCAGTGCGCGCGCGAGATCTCGCAGCGCTACGACCTCAAGGATTCCGGCGCGAGCATCGACCTCTCCAAGGCGGACAAGCTTTTCACCATCTCGGCTCCCGCCGATTTCGTCGCGCGCCAGGTGAGCGACATCCTCAACAGCAAGCTCATCAAGCGCGGCATCGACCTCAAGGCCGTCTCGTGGGACGCGCCCCAGGCCGCCTCGGGCGGCACCGTCCGCGTGCTCGGGCATATCGTCGAGGGAATCGACCAGGCTACCTCCAAGAAGATCAACAAGGACATCAAGGACCAAAAGCTCAAGGTCAAGGTCACGATCGAGGGCGAGAAGCTCCGCGTGTCCTCGACTTCCAAAGATGCGCTCCAGACCGTGATCGGCTTCTTGCGCAGCCAGGACTACGGCCAGCCGCTCCAGTTCACCAACTACCGCTAACGATTCGCTGCGACTGCGAGACCGACGAAAGGAGCCGTGCGGCTTCATGGAAAACCCCTGTGGATCTGTCATCTACATCACGCTTGGCTGCGCCAAGAACGAGGTCGACACCGACCGCATGCGCTCGCTGCTCTGCGCGGCGGGCTATAGCGAGGCGACGAGCGCCGAGGAGGCCGACGTCGCGATCGTGAACACGTGCTCGTTCCTCGCCTCGGCCACGTCCGAGAGCATCGAGACCACGCTCGAGCTCGCCTCCGAGGTCGAGGACGGCGTGCGCGCCTGCAAGATCGTCATGTGCGGCTGCGTTCCCTCGCGCTACGGCGACGACCTGCCCTCCGAGCTGCCCGAGGTGGCGGCGTTCGTGCCCTCCGACAAGGAGGACGGCATCGTGGCCGTCGTGGACGAGGTGCTGGGCGTCGAGCGCGCCGAGGCTGCGTACATCCCGAGCGTCAAGCGCACGGTCGAGGGCGCGACGGCCTACGTGAAGATCTCGGACGGCTGCAACCGCTTCTGCAGCTTCTGCATGATCCCTTACATTCGCGGCCGCTACCGCTCGCGTTCGGCCGAGAGCATCCTCTCCGAGGTCCGCGAACTCGTGGCCGGCGGCGTGCGCGAGATCGTGCTGATCGGCCAGGACACGGGTATCTGGGGCAACGACTTCAAGAACGACGAGGTCGAGGGCCCGCGCGACCTTTCGGGCCTGCTCCGCGCCGTCGCCGAGGTCGTGCGCCCCGAGCATGTGTGGATCCGCGTGCTCTACCTGCAGCCCGAGGGCATGACCGACGAGCTCATCGC
>CAVHFE010000028.1:0-20119 GCA_963635145.1 Oscillospiraceae bacterium | reverse complement strand
GGGCATGAGCGACGAGCTCATCGCGACGATCCGCGACGTTCCCGAGGTGCTTCCCTACATCGATATCCCGGTGCAGCATTGCTCCGCGAGGATTCTCAAGGCCATGAACCGCTCCGGATCGCGCACCGAGCTCGAGGAGCTGTTCTGCCGCCTGCGTAACGAGATTCCCGGCATGGTCATCCGTTCCACCGGCATGGTGGGCTTTCCGTCCGAGACCGAGGAGGAGTTCGAGGAGCTTCTCGAGTTCATGGACCGGGTCGGGTTCGACTACACGAGCGTGTTCGCCTATTCGCGCGAGGAGGGGAGCCGCGCCGCCAAGATGGAGGAGCAGGTTCCCGAGGACGTCAAGCTCGAGCGCGCGCAGCAGGCCATGGACCTTGCCGAGTCGCTGGGCTTTGCCGCCACGGCAGCGCATGTGGGCGAGGTGGCCGAGGTCATCGTCGACGGCATCGAGGAGACCGATGACGGCTCCGAGCTGATCGGGCACGCGTGGTTCCAGGCCCCGGACTCCGACGGCGCCGTTCACCTCGAGGTCGAGGAGGCCTCGGTGGGTGATATCCTGAAGGTCGAGTTTACCGACAGCTTCTGCTACGAGCTCGTCGGTCACGTTGTGGAATAGGAAGAACATGTCTGACAGCAAGAAGCAACTGACGAGCATCTGGACCCCCGCGAACGTCGTGACCTGCGTGAGGATCGTCTTCATCCCGATCTTCATGGTGCTATCCGCGCTCTCGTTCAAGGGCGGGGAAGGTAGTGCGGCAACCTACGATGCCGGGCTTTCCATCGCCGCGTTCGTGCTCTACATGCTCCTCTCGCTCACGGATAAGCTCGACGGCTACCTCGCGCGCTCGCGCAACGAGATCACCGACTTCGGCAAGTTCCTCGACCCCATCGCCGACAAGCTGCTTGTCTTCTCGGCGCTGCTCCTGTTCCTCGACTTCGGCACCGTGAGCGTCTGGACGGTCTTCATCATCCTGTTCCGCGAGTTCCTGGTGAGCGCCCTGCGCATGGTCGCGAGCGCCGCGGGCGTCGTCGTTGCCGCCGACAAGCTCGGCAAATGGAAGACCGCCACGACCATGCTCGCGCTTTGCGGCTACCTTCTGGGCTTCATGCTCGTCGCGCTGAACGTCACCACGGCAGCCATCGTGATCTTGGGCCTCTCGCGACTCCTCATGGCCGTGGCGGTCGTCCTCACGGTCGTTTCGGGCGCCCAGTATTTCTGGAACTGCCGCTCCATCGTCTTCAGCGTCTAGCGGCGATTTTCATGCAAGGGGATCTTGAGGGACGGCTCTACGAGCTTGCGCGCGAGCTCGTTCGCGTTTGCGCGGAGCACGGCCTTTGCGCGTCGACGGCCGAGTCGCTCACGGCCGGGCTCGTCGCGTCCTCGATAGCCGATGTCCCCGGCGCCTCTGCCGTGCTGCTCGGTGGCGCCGTCACGTACTGCGACAAGATCAAGCACCGGGTCCTTGGGGTGTCGGAGAGCACGTTGCGCGAACACACCGCGGTCTCTTCCCAGACGGCAACCGAGATGGCGCAAGGCTCGCGTGAGCTCTTCTCGTCCGATCTTGCCGTGAGTCTTACGGGCTATGCCGGCCCCGGGGGCGGGACGGAAGACGATCCCGTGGGCACGGTGTACATCGGCCTTGCGGGACCTGCAGGCGTTCGTGCCCAGAAATACCGTTTTGAGGGGGATCGCCTGAGCGTTCGCATGCAGGCTGCATGCACGGCGATCGAGACCTTGCTTTCGGCTGCCGTGGAGTCTTGTTGATATTTGGGCTCTCAGAGCGGGCCCCTCGGTGGTCAGTTTTGCTCATCTGTCTTCGAAGGCTGTATGTTTCTGCAGCTTGAGGGCTTGTTGCCCGATCGTTATTCCGAGGGGGCTTTCTGCGGCTGGGTTCGAGAAAGCTGCGCCATAGGGCTTGCGGGATTCGTTCACGGCTTAAATCCCGATACTGTCTGTAACCGGTTGACGGCGAACAGCTGTTCGTTTAGTATCGTGTCAAACAGATTTCAGGGAGGGCTCCATGGCCAAGAATTCCGGACCCGTGCGCACGGTTCATGCACGGACGACAGGTGCCGACCGCGACAAGATGGTCGAGGTCACTAAGAAAGAAATCGAGAAGAAGTTCGGCGAGGGCTCCATCATGCGCTATGGCGACGGTGGCCCGCAGCTGGAAGTCGAGGCGATCCCAACCGGATCCTTGGCTCTCGATGTCGCGCTCGGCATCGGCGGCGTCCCGCGCGGGCGCATCATCGAGATCTATGGTCCCGAGTCGTCGGGCAAGACCACGCTCTCGCTCGAGATCCTCGCTGAGGCCCAGGCCGCGGGCGGCGTCGTCGCCTTCATCGACGCCGAGCACGCTTTGGATCCTACGTATGCCGCGCGCATCGGCGTCGATATCGACGAGGTCCTCATCTCGCAGCCCGATACGGGCGAGCAGGCGCTCGAGATCTGCGACATGCTCGTTCGTTCCGGCGCCATCGACTGCATCGTCGTGGACTCCGTCGCGGCGCTCACCCCGCGTGCCGAGATCGAGGGCGAGATCGGCGATACCACGGTCGGCCTTCAGGCCCGCCTCATGAGCCAGGCCCTCCGCAAGCTCGCGGGTTCCCTGTCCAAGTCCAACACGACGTGCATCTTCATCAACCAGCTTCGCGAGAAGATCGGCGTCATGTTCGGTAATCCCGAGACGACGACGGGCGGCCGCGCGCTCAAGTTCTTCTCTTCCGTGCGCATCGATATCCGCCGCATCGACAGCATCAAGAGCGGCAACGAGATCATCGGCAACCGCGTGCGCACCAAGATCGTCAAAAACAAGGTGGCCGCCCCCTTTAAGTCCGCTGAGTTCGACATCATGTACGGAACGGGCATCTCCAAAGAGGGCTCGATCCTCGATATGGCGGTGGACTGCAACATCGTCACCAAGTCGGGCGCCTGGTATACGTATCGCATGGGCGATGAGACCGAGAAGCTCGGCCAGGGTAGGGAGGCCGCTAAGGAATTCCTGCGCAAGCATCCCGAGTTCTCCGATGAGCTCGAGCACCGTGTTCGCGTAGCTTGCGGTCTTGATTTCGATGACGATGCCGTCGGAACGGTCGAGATATCGGAAGATTCTCCTGTGGAGAATCAGGAGTAGCGGGGTAGCACGGTGTCTCTCATCGTCAGCCTCGAGGTCGAGTGCCCCGAAGCTTCGGGGGCTCGAGGTTTCGGGGCTCGAAAACCTCGCGCCCTCGTTGTGCTGAACGACTCGAATGAGGGCGGCGCACGGCGTTTTGTTCCCGTTCGAGTCGCGCGAGCGTTTGAGAAGGACCCTCCTTCTCTGCCAGCCGAACTTCAGGTAGTAGATGAGGCCCTCGATACGCTTTCCAGGAATATCTGCATGACGGTTTTAACCGAGATGCTCTCGCGCAGAGACCATTCGGTTCACGAAGCCCAAGAGAAGCTGGATCGATACGGCTTTGACCCCGATACGATCTCGATGACCGTCGATCGCGGAATCTCGTATAAATTTCTCAACGACCAGAGGTTTGCGACGTATTTCATCGAGTCGAGGAAGCGCAGGGGCTGGGGCAGGAGAAAGATCGAGCTCGAACTCAAGCGCAAGGGGGTCGATCTCGAGAAGCTTTCCGGCTACCCCGATGAGTTTTATAGCGCCGAAGACGATTCCGAGCGGGCAATGGAGCTTCTTGAGCGAAAACGCCTTCCCGAATCTAGGGCTTACGAAAAACTTGTTCGTTTTTTGATGTCCAAGGGTTTTGATTATTCGACGGCATCGAGCGCCGTTAAGCAGAAGCTCGATTCTGCGAGTATTTAAAAATCCCTGCTCAACATGGCATGTAGGCCTCGATGGCGGCCACGTTCGTCGAGCTGCGGTTTGACACAAGATGTAGTTCAACTTAGGATTAAACAGTCATTTGTTATGTGATATGAACTCATCTTTGATGAGATTGATATTAGATATTTCTTCATAGATTTTACCTTGTGGTCATACCGTGCAAATGGCGACGTCTCCCTGCGGGGAGGCGTCGTTTTATATGAACTTGAAGCGAACAAAGGAGTAAGCATGGAAGTCGTGTTCGGTATCATCGGCGCTCTTATCGGTGTCGTTGCTGCCGTCGTTTTCATGCGCACCGCCAAGCAGGGAAGCTTGAAGGAAGCCGATTCCAAGGTGGAGTCCGCGCGCCTCGAAGCCGAGTCGCTTATCGGTGATGCAAAACGACAGGCCGAAACCCTCAAGAAAGAGGCCCTTATCGAGGCCAAAGAGGAGATTCTCCAGCACAAGCAGACCGCTCAGAACGAGGAGAAGCAGCGCAAGAAGGAGCTTCGTGCCCTCGAGAACCGCGTTATGCAGCGCGAGGAGTCCCTTGACCGCAGGAACGATGCTCTCGACAAGCGCGAGCACCAGCTTTCGAGTCAGGCCGGTCAGGTCGAGAAGCGCTCGCGCGAGCTCGAGGAGCTTTATGCCAAGCAGACCGACGAGCTCGAGCGCATCTCCGAGCTCACGCGCGATGACGCCCATCGTGAACTGCTGGACAAGGTGAGGGGAGAGGTCACCCACGAGGCGGCGACCATCATCCGTGATTCCGAGCAGCAGGTTAAGGCCGAGTGCCACAAGAAGGCCCAGGAGATCCTTTCGCTCGCGATTCAGCGCTGTGCTGCCGATCACACGGCCGAGGTCACGGTCACCTCGGTGCATATTCCCTCCGACGACCTCAAGGGCCGCATCATCGGTCGCGAGGGCCGCAACATCCGCACGTTCGAGCAGGTTTCAGGCGTCAACCTCGTGATCGACGACACGCCCGAGACCGTCATCCTCTCGAGCTTCAACCCCGTGCGTCGCGAGACCGCGCGCGTTGCCCTCGAGAACCTCATCGCCGACGGCCGCATTCACCCCGCGCGTATCGAGGAGATGTACAAGAAGGCATCCGATCTCGTGAACCAGCGTGTTCAGGAGGCTGGCGAGCAGGCTGCGTTCGATGCGGGCATCCATGACCTGCACCCCGAGATCATCAAGACGCTCGGTGCCCTCCGCTATCGCACCTCCTTTGGCCAGAACGTGCTGCAGCACTCCATCGAGGTTTCCGAGCTGTGCGGTGTCATGGCTTCTGAGCTCGGCATCGATATCGTCGTCGCTAAGCGCGCCGGTCTGCTTCACGATCTCGGCAAGGCTATCGACCATGAGGTCGAGGGCCCGCATGCGGTCATCGGCGCCGAACTTGCCCGTCGCTATGGCGAGAAGTCCGTCATTGTTCACGCTATCGAGGCGCATCACGCCGATGTCGACCCCAACACGGTTCTCGATGTCCTCGTTCAGGCTGCGGACGCCGTTTCCGCTTCGCGCCCGGGTGCTCGTCGTGAGTCCGCAGAGAACTACATCAAGCGTCTCGAGAAGCTTGAGGAGATCGCCAATTCCTACGACGGCGTCGAGAGGACGTATGCGATGCAGGCCGGCCGTGAGGTCCACGTCATGGTCCAGCCTGACAAGATTTCCGATGCGGAATCCACCGTCCTTGCGCACGATATCGCCCATCAGATCGAGGAGGAAATGGAATACCCCGGTCAGGTGCGCGTCGTCGTGATCCGCGAGAGCCGTGCCGTCGATATCGCAAAGTAGCAGGATGGACGATTCGAACGAGCTCATCTCCTTCATCTCCTCGATGTCTGGTGAGGGCAACCTTCGCGTCGAGGAGAACCTTGGCGAGGGGTTCGTGCGCCTGCGCGTTTCCGAGGCGGAGCGGCGTCAGGCCCAACATGATATTCAGCATGTTGAGGATGTCGTTATCGAGATGCTTCGAAACGCGCGCGATGCCGGTGCTTCGACAATCTATGTTGCAGCTCAAAAGGAGGGGAGCGTAAGGACGCTCCTCTTCCTCGATGACGGTTGCGGTGTCCCCGAGGACATGCAGGAACGTATTTTCGATGCGCGCGTCACTTCCAAGCTCGAGTCGATGAAGATGGACCGTTGGGGCGTTCACGGACGCGGCATGGCCTTGTTTTCCATTCGTCAGAACGTGAGTTCCGCGGGGGTTGTTGCCTCCGGAACGCAGCTCGGTTCTTCGTTCAAGGTCGAGGCGGACACGGAGCTTCTCTCGGAGCGTGCTGACCAGTCCTCGTGGCCGCAGGCCGTCAAGAACGAAGACGGCATCTACGAGTGCGCGCGTGGGCCCCATAACATCGCCCGGACGACGTGCGAGTTCGCTCTTGAAGAGCGCAACGATTGCGATGTCTTCCTCGGCAGTCCGACAGAAATTGCGGCTACGCTTTATAGGCAGGCGTTGTCCCGGGTCGATGCGACCAAACTGCTCTTCATCGACGACGAGACGTCGGTTCCGGTTGTCGACCGGCTTGCTCTCGCCACCGATGCTCGAGAATTTATCGAGATCGCCAGCGGTGTCGGGCTTGAGCTTTCCGAAAGGACGGCACATCGCATCATCGCGGGGCAGATTTCTCCGCTCAAGGCGGTGGCTGCGCGCCTTCTCCGCACAAGGGATTCCGGTTCTGCGCCCCATGAAGTCGATTTGACCAAGGACCGCCGCGGTCTCCGTATCGATAAAGGGGACCTCTCCGAATTCTCGCGTGCGCTCGAGCGTGACTTCAATCAGCTCGCCGAACGATATTACCTATCGCTTTCGGGAGATCCGCGAATTCGCGTCGGCAAGGATCGGATAACGGTCTCGTTCGATATCGAGAAACAGGAGTAACTTGCCTCGCTTGATACCGTTCGGACTCTAAGATACAGTTAAACGAAATGTAGCAAATCGCACTTCAAACGAAGTTACCCAGGAGTTCATGATGGACTGCTTAAAGGTTTCGAGCAAATCATCTCCGGCATCCGTTGCCGGTGCTATTGCGGGAATGGTCAAAGACGGCATTCCCGTCAATCTTCAATGCGTCGGTGCCGGCGCTGTAAATCAGGCCATCAAAGCCGTTGCCATCGCGCGCGGTTTTTTGATCCCAACCGGATTCGATATCTCATGCGCCCCACTTTTTTCCGACATCATCATTAACGGAGAGGCGAGGACGGCCATTCGTCTTTCTGTCTATGTTCATGAGCTTTCGACTCTCGTAAACGATTCCGATGTCGATCGGTCCTCGTTCGATCATCTTGATTCAGTAAAGCCCGTTGCGTAAAGGTTCTCGATGTCTTCATCTCTGCGTTCCGTTCTGTCCGGTAAAACCTACTTCATCCGTACCTTTGGATGCCAGATGAACCTTCACGACTCTGAGCGCGTGAGCGGTCTTTTGGACTCTTACGGATGCCTTGAAGTGGCCGACCGCGAGCATGCGGATATCGTCGTGTTCATGACCTGCTGCGTTCGCGAAGCTGCCGATACGCGCCTGTATGGCCAGTGCTCTTCGTGCAAGAGCCTTCCTCCTTCGCCTTCGGGCAAGCGCGTCATCGCTGTTGGTGGCTGCATCGCACAGCGCGACGGCGAGGGTCTGCTGACGAACGTCGATAATGTCGACGTGATTTTCGGCACGTCATCGATTGGGCATGTTGCCGAGTTGATTGCCGATGCTTTTGAGTCGGATGGCTGCAAGGTGCGCACGCTCGAAAAGGACGACAGCGATGCCACCGATATGCCTTGGCATCGTGCGACGCAATATCACGCCTGGGTTCCGATCATGACCGGGTGCAATAATTTTTGCAGCTACTGCATCGTTCCCTACGTGCGCGGGCGCGAGAAGAGCCGTGACTTCAACGAGATCGTCGACGAGATCACCGGACTTACCCGCTTGGGCGTGCGCGAGGTGACGCTTCTTGGCCAGAACGTCAACTCGTATGGGCGCGATTCGTCTGGCAAGCCGCGTTTTGCCGAGCTCTTGAGGGCTGTGGGACAAACGGGTGTGGAGCGCATCTTCTTCACCTCGTCGCACCCTAAGGACCTGCTGCCCGAGACCGTCGATGCCATGGCCGAGGTCGATGCGGTGATGCCGCAGCTCCACCTTGCCGTGCAGTCTGGTTCCACGCGGATTCTCAAAGAGATGAACCGTCGCTACACGCGTGAGGACTATCTTTCGCTTGTCGATATGATTCGGGGCAAGATCCCCGATATCGCGCTTTCGACCGATATCATCGTCGGCTTCCCTGGTGAGACCGAGGAAGATTTTGAGCAGACGCTTTCGCTTGCCGAGCAGGTTAAATACTCGCAGGCGTTCACGTTCATCTATTCCAAGCGCGAGGGTACTCCCGCGGCCAAAATCGTGGATGATACCCCTCGCGAGGTGATTCTCGACCGCTTTAACCGCCTGGTTAAGGTTATTGAGACCACGGCTCACGACTATAACCAGGGCGATCTTGGGGCGCTGGTTCCCGCGCTTATCGAGGGGACGTCCAAAAAGGACGACTCGATACTGCAGGGTAAGAGTCCCAAAAATCAGACGGTTCACGCGCCTATTCCCGAGGGAATGCGTGCGGAGGATCTTGTGGGCAAGATCCTCGATGTTCAGGTTTCCGAGGCCAAGACCTGGTATCTCTCGGGCGAGGTCGTTGGAGAGCCCCGTTAACGTATGAAGCAAGTCATCGGCATCGTAGGTCCCACGGCGGTTGGAAAAAGCGAGACGGCAGACATTCTTGCGGGCCATTTGGGCAGCGAGGTCCTTTCGTGCGACTCGATGCAGGTCTATCGCGGCATGGATATCGGGACGGCAAAGGCTCGTCCGGAGGAATGCCGCGCGCCGCTTAAGTTAATCGATCTGGTCGATCCGGACGTTGCATATTCTGCTGCGCTTTATCAACGGGATGCGCGAGCCGAGGCGGAACGCTGTCTGGCAGCAGGGCGCATTCCAGTGTTTTGCGGCGGTACGGGGCTTTATCTCAATGCCGTTATCGATTGTATGGAGTTCCCGGTGGGCGATGTCGAGAGCCCGCTGCGCTCCGAACTTAAAAGGATCGAAGAGACCGAAGGCCCCGAGGCGCTTTATCGGCTTCTTGAAGAACGTGACCCGGAGAGTGCGCACGTTATTCATCCCAACAATACTCGGCGTATCATCCGGGCTCTCGAGATGGCCGAGGACGGGGTTTCCTACGCTCAGCAGAAGGCGAACTTCTCTGCGCCCAAGCCTTTTTACCAACCGCGACTGTGGTGTTTGACCATGGAGCGCTCTCGACTATACGAGCGCATTAACCGTCGCGTTGACCTGATGATGCAGGACGGCCTTTTGGAGGAGGTCCGGGCGCTCATCGAGGCCGGGTTCAAGGATTCTTTGACCGCCATGCAGGCCATCGGATACAAAGAGCTTATTGACTATATCGATGGGCTTACCTCGCTCGATGAGGCTGTGGAGCTTATCAAGAGGCGCTCGAGGCGCTACGCCAAGCGACAGCTCATCTGGTTCAGGCGCGAGAAGCGGGTGAAGTGGATCAACATGGATGATCTTTCGCCCAAGGCTGCAGCCCAGCAAATTCTTGAGGAGCTTTAGGTTGGGCCGCTTTACTGCTGTTGAGACGACACGTGCCAAGGAGCGCGCGATTCTCGTGGGAGCCGATCGCCACGACTCCGAATGGCCTATCGAGAGGTCGCTCGAAGAGCTTGCTCGTCTTGTAGACACGGCGGGCGCTGAGGTCGTCATGGTAATGAGCCAGAAGCTCGACAAGCCTAACCCAAAGTCTTTTATCGGCTCGGGAAAGGTTGAAGAGCTCTGTGGATACGTGCACAGGCTTGATGCCCAGGTAGTCGTGTTTGATGACGAGCTTTCTCCGTCTCAACAATCGTATCTTGAAAAGGCTGTTGGAGAGCCCGTTAAGATCATCGACCGCACGGCGCTTATCCTCGATATCTTTGGCCAGCACGCTCAAACGAAAGAGGGGCGTCTCCAGGTTCAGTTGGCCCAGCTTCAATACCTGCTGCCGCGCTTGCGAGGCATGTGGAGTCATCTTGCAAAAGAGCAGACGCGTGGCGGTATCGGTAGTCGATTCGGTCAGGGCGAGAGTCAGCTCGAGGTTGACCGCAGGCTTGTTCGAAAAAAGATCAGCGCCGTTAAGACTGAGCTCAAAAAAGTTCAGGTCAGGCGTGATACGCAATCGAAGAGCCGTTTGGAATCCCCGGCGTTTAGGATTGCGCTTGCGGGTTATACGAATGCGGGTAAATCTACCCTCTTGAACACCCTTACGGGCGCCGAGGTCCTCTCGCAAGACAAGCTCTTTGCGACGCTCGACCCCACAACGCGCGCCTATCGGCTCCCGGGTGGCAGGCTGCTGACGTTTACCGATACCGTCGGCTTCATTCAAAAGCTGCCGCATGGTCTTGTGGATGCGTTTAAATCGACACTTTCCGAGGTCTGCAAGAGCGATTTGATTCTCGAAGTTGTTGATGCCTCTGACGAGGACTTTGCTCAGCAGATGAAGGCTGTAAACGACGTTCTAGAAGAAATCGGTGCTGCAAAGCGCGATCGGCTTGTGGTTTTCAATAAATGCGATTTGCTGAGCGATGAGGACATTCAGGTGCTTGCGGCGCGATATCCCGATGCGATTTGCTTCAGTGCCCGAACCGCTCTTGGTTTGGGCGGTTTGCTGGATGCGATTACCCGAATCGCCTCGGCGCAGGATGAGCTTATGTCCATCGAGTTGCCCTATTCGGAGGCAGCACTTATTGCTCAGATACATGACTATGGGCAGGTGTTTCAAGAAGAGTATGGGCAGAGCTCCATTTTGGTGACAGCTAAATTGCCTGTCAGTTTGGCTCATGCGCTCAAGCGTTACGAGGTCATTGAGCCGTCGGAAGCATAAATACCAGTTCCATAAGACCGATAAGCAGCGGTTGGTGCAGGAGATAGATCAGCAGGCTATGGTGTCCAAGGAGCTCCAACGGCTTGCAGCTGAGGGCGAAGGGTGGGATTTCATACCCGTAGTCCTTGCTTTCGTAGAATCTCGCAAAGAAATATCCCGTTGCATACATAAAGAAATAGGGGAGTAGCGGGTAATAATCGCCCGAGGCGAACGCAGGGTCCGGCAGTCCGAGCCAAGCGAGACCGGGGAGATCATAGCTTTGAGTCGGTGCCTGATATGTGAAACAAAATAGCGCTAAGCATGCGAGGAATCCCAAGGACGGATTGATTTTAGCAAGCCCTCGTTGCGCCCTGCTGATGATCAGCGTCGAGGTCGCCATGCAAAATATGATGCCGAAGTTAATGGGTGTATCGATTCGGGCGACGCTTGTGGCTACAAAGACGCAGGCAGCAACCAGTGCGTATTTAAGCCCGCGTTTGAGGTTGCTCGACGAGAACGTGCACATCCATCCTGCAATAAACAGGAACATCCAGCTTATGGAGCATCTCCAGCAATTTTGGATGATTTCATTCTCGAACCAGGGAACTCTCAGTCCATAGATATAGACAAGGTCATACATCGCATGGAAGAGCACCATCGAGACGATGGTGAATCCTCGTATGACATCGAATCCCGGAACGCGCGTGTTTCGGGATTCGATTGCCTTCGTTTTTTCATTAGAGCTAGGCACGCCTACTGAAACCTGCGCATGAGCCCAACGACCTTGCCGAGAATGGTCGGATTGTCTGCGTAGATGGGTTCCATCGTGTCATTTTCGGGTTGCAGCCTCACGCGTCCGCGCTCCTTGTAGAACGTCTTTACGGTGGCGGAGCCGTCAATCATTGCCACGACGATCTCGCCGTTCATGGCGGACTTTTGCTCGCGCACGATGATGTAGTCGCCGTTGTAGATCCCGGCATTGATCATCGACTCGCCATGGACCTCGAGAATAAACGAACTCGACTCGGTGGCGATTTCGGACGGAATCGTAAACGTGTCCTCGACATTTTGCTCGGCGAGGATAGGCACGCCGGCGGCCACGCGCCCGATAAGCGGGAGCGTCACGGTACCGCGGTTGGGGGTCTCTTGGACTTCGGCGAGCTTGACGGAGGTTCCATCTTCATTGAAGAGCTCGAGGGCGCGCGGCTTCGTCTTGTCGCGCCTGATCAATCCACGTGCTTCAAGAGCGGAGAGATGCGCATGGACCGTGGAGGGCGAGGAGAGCCCGACGGCGGTCGCCATCTCGCGCACGCTGGGCGGATAACCCTTTTCCTGCTGATATGACTTGATGAAGTCGTAGATCTGCTGTTGTCGTTTGGTGATCTTGCGTGCCATGGTCCCTCCAAATCAAACAAATGTTCGAAAATTGTTGACAAGAACAACTGTTCGAAGATAATGATAACCGAACACGCGTTCTTTTGCGAGAACTTTTGTCCGAGCGCGGTTTTATAACGTTCTCAAGCAATTGAGAGGAGCGTACACGATGAGCACGGTAAGGATGTTTGAGGGTAATCTTGCACTCGATCTTTCGGGGTCAGGGTTTGGTTCGCAGGCTTTCAGTGTTGTCGATGGCGGGCTTAGCAAGCCCGTCTCCCGTGAGGCCACTTGCGCTGCCGCAGATCTTCCGGCCAGGTCTTTCGAGTCAATCCAACGGCCTGCTGCATCTGCCCGCATTGCGTGGGAGAAATTTGCCGTTCTCGCTGTCCTCCTTGCGTTTATCGTCTCTTGTGCATTCGGCATTGCTTCTGCAATCCAGAAAAATGAGGCCTTCGCGGAAATCGACTTTGAAAACGTCGTAGTATCGTCGGGCGACAGCGTTTGGAGCATTTCCGAGAAGCATGCTGTCGATGGTCTCTCTACGGCCGAGGTCAAGCAGCTGATCCAGGAGAAAAACCATCTCGGTTCGCTGACGCTTCATCCCGGCGATGTTCTTAAAGTTCCCGCATCGCGTTAGGGCAGTTTGCGCATGGTATCCTAATCGGGTCTTGAGGAGGATTTCATGCGTTGTCCCAAATGCGGAAACAACAGCACGCGCGTTATCGATTCGCGTATGCAAGATGCCACCAACACCATCAAGAGAAGGCGAGAATGCCTCAGCTGCTCGTATAGGTTTACGACCTTTGAGCGCTGCGAGGACCCGATCGAGGTCATCAAGAGCAACGGAACCACCCAGCCTTTTGATCGAAACAAGCTTCTTGCGGGTCTCACGCGGGCGACCACCAAGCGCGATATCGATCTTGGGCGTCTCAATGCGCTCATCGATGATATCGAAGTTGAGCTGCGCGGCCGTACGCTCACCGCGGTTTCGTCTCATGAGATCGGTGATATGGTCCTCAAGCGCCTCGAGAAGATCGATAAGGTCGCCTATATTCGTTTTGCCTCCGTTTACCGTGATTTTAAGGATGTCGACGAGTTCATCGATGAGCTCGATAAGTTGAGGAAGTAGCCCATGAGCAATCTTAATTTGAATATCAAACGACTTTACGACGATGTCGTGCTCCCCAGCTATGCTTATGCGGGAGACGCGGGCCTCGACCTTCGCGCTCATGAGGACGTGCATCTTGACCCCTATGAGCGCAAGCTCGTATCGACCGGTCTTGCTGTTGCGATTCCCGATGGCTATGCGGGTTTCGTTCAGCCACGGAGCGGGCTCGCCATCAAAAAGGGTCTCTCGCTTGTAAATACGCCCGGTCTTATCGATGCCCATTACCGAGGTGAGCTCAAGGTGATTCTCATCAATCTCGACCCGAACGAGCCGATCGATATCGAAAAGGGCGAGCGTATCGCTCAGCTCGTGATCCAAGCTGTTCCCTGCGTCAACATCGTTGAGGTCGATGAGCTGGACGAGACCGATAGGGGAGACGGCGGATTCGGTTCCAGCGGCACGGCATAGGCCTAGCTCGAGCTGAGTTTTTCTCTCTGACTGTTTGGGCACCAGGCGAAATTTAATTTGCCTGATGCCCTTCTAAAAATTGGATTGGCCCTGATAACAAAGAGAGAGTTAGTCTGCAAGTTCTCGATGTGAGCTTATAGGCTATGGAGGCCTGCTTGCGTTCGTTATCGGATATGCGCCGGCTTTCCTCCCCAATAGAACTCGGCAAACCTGCGACGGTGGCTCTGCGCCTTGCCGACGAGACCCATGGTCGCGATAGCGATATCTTCTGCGGCCTCAGGCCTTCTGATTGCCTCTCCGTTGATGAGCAGCGCCTTGAGCGATTCGGGGTGGTCATGAAGATGTCTGAGCGTGAAGATAAGTTCTCGTGCCGTCGTGACGTGCATACTCGCGCCCATGCCGGTCAGCATCGTCGTGTTCGCCTTCTCTTGTCCATAGGACTTTCCGAGTAGGATCATGGGCAGTCGCGCGCAGAGACATTCGGTCACCGTGAGTCCACCAGACTTGAGGATCGCAAGGTCGCAGGCATGCATGAGTGACGCCATATCGTCCACATAGTCGAGTACGCGGACGTTGTCGAGAGACATCGCATCAAACAGGGTTTTGAGTCTTGTTGCGTACTCGGCGTCTTTTCCGGGCAGAAAGACGAAGTTCATACCCGAGAAGCTCCTGAGGAACGGCAGCGTTTGATCCATCGCGGCTCTAAAGCGAACGTAGGGCTGCGGAAGGCTGGCGCCGGCCATAACGAGTACGTTGATTTTGTCTTTCGGCAGGTCAAACTTTTCGACAGCATCTGCCTTGCTGATCTCGGACTCAAAACCTCCACGCACGGGAATGCCCGTGATTTTGATGTTCTGCTCGGGAACCTTGCGAGGGCGCAAGGTCTCAGCCATGAACTCGTTAGCCACGCAAAACAGGTCGGTTTGCCGGTGCGGCCACCATCCCTCGATCTCGTAATCGGTGGGAACGCACACGATGGGGAAGTCGCCGCCGACGATCAAACGGGAGCCGACTGCGGCGTTTGCGCCGGTGATATGCGTGCAAATGATCGCAAGGGGTTTGTTCGCCCGCACGTATTCGGTGAATGCGGGGAACATGATGCGCGCCCAGCTGGTTCCGCCGCCCCAAAGCAGGCGTCCGGTGAGCATATAACGCCAGGTGATGTCATAGATCGGGCGCGTGGCCCCCGTGAACGAGGCGGCTGTTTTATTGCCGTCGAAGTGAATGCGCCCAAAGTCGAGGATGTCGAGAACGTCGACCTTTACATCGGAGGGAATGCCATTGGTTCCTCGCATGGCATCGATAGCTTGTGCAATCGCGTTTGCCGCTGCCTTATGGCCGGATCCGACCGATGCGTGGACGATCGCAATTACCGGAGCGTCCGACGTTTCGGGATCTTCGTGCTCTGCGCTGTTGGTTGACATTCCGCCTCCAGGAACTTAAGTTTCCCAATTGTAGCAAAGCTAATTTCTCGGTCGGCATGCGATAATTCGCAAGCATGAAGCACTTATGACGGGAGCAAGCATGATCGATATTGCCATTCTTGGTGGCGGTCCCGCTGGTTATACAGCGGGAATTTATGCCGCGCGTTACGGTCTTGACGTCGTTTTGGTCGAGCAGGGGATTGCCGGAGGCCAGATTTCGACCACCGATGTCGTGGATAACTATCCGGGACTTCCACATATCAATGGAGCTCAGCTCGGCAATCTTATGCATGAGCAGGCAATCGAGCTTGGTCTTACGGTCAAGAACGACTTCATTGAATCTGTAGCGAAGCTGGCTGACGGTTCATTTGAGGTCGTCCTGGGCGAGGAAACGGTGCACGCGCGATCCGTTATCGCGGGATTGGGCGCCTCTCCGCGTTCCGTGGGTTTTGAAGGCGAGGAGACTTTTAAGGGTAGGGGCGTGTCGTATTGCGCCACGTGCGACGGCATGTTCTTTAGGGACAAGCTTGTCTACGTTGTCGGCGGTGGAACGGCTGCTTGCGAGGAGGCCCTCTATCTGTCCCAGATCGCTCGCGAAGTCGTTATGCTCGTGAGGCGCGATGTGTTTAGGGCTGAAAAAGGCATCGTTCAAAAGGTTTTCAATCAAGAGAATATTAAAGTTAGGTACCAAACTGTCATTGCGAAGCTTGAGGGCTCCGCTTTGCCGGAGAAGCTGACGCTCGCTTCAGCGGTAGATGGGTCGTGCGAGACGATTGAGCGTGCGCCCGGTTCGTTTGGCGTATTCGTTTTTGCGGGCACTCATCCTAATACTGAGCTCGTTCGGGATCTTGTTGAGCTTAACGAGATGGGCGCCGCTGTCGTTAATGAGCGTATGGAGACCTCTACGCCCGGTCTTTTTGCGTGCGGCGATATGCGCAACACGCCGCTGCGGCAGGTTATCACTGCATGCGCGGATGGCGCCATTGCGGCTTCGTCGGCGTATCGTTACCTCAATTAGTCGTGTTTCAAATCGGCCCTGTAGATTTGTCTGCAGGGCCGATTTGTATTTACTGACAGGTTTTGTTGCGCTCAGAGAGCGCCTGGGCAAATCTGCAGCTTCAAATTGATTGCGGCGTTAAGGGTAGCGGTCCAGCCTCTGTAATCGGCGAAATTATGCGAGGGCTAGTTATTTGGGGTTCGAATCCGATCGAGCTGCCTCTAGATAACTCAACTGCGTTTCAAGTCGAAATATTAAATCACGATAATATATCTTATGTAAAGTAGCTACATTACAATATACAAAGAAGTTGAAGCCATCTCGCAACGTCTCTGTCGCAGGCTTTTGCCGTCTTCGGCGCTTCCCTATGCTGCGAGACATTTGAGATTTGCGAAACCGCTGGTTCGAGCTGTTTTTCGCTCCGAGGGACGTTCGAAATAGTTGCATCATGAATTAACGCACGCGAGTGCGTGAGCGATTACGCTGCAATGAATCTCTTGGTTGCGAGCTGGTCGTTTAGAACGCAATGAGCTCCTACGCCAGATAATGTCATCTGCTTTGAGAAGATTTCGGAATAGCTCTGAATCGAACTTATTAGCAACGATCTATTCTGCGTCTCTGCGGTACGCCTTTTAAGCCTCAAGGCCCGATGCGTCGTCCCAGCCGTAGCCCAGGATGATGCCGCTGTTTTCGGCATAGAACGAGCAGAGCGCGCGACACGGCAGGATATGGCAGGTTGAGCCGGGCCATTTCTCCGTGATGGCATCGGCGAGCAGCTGTGCCCCGGCCTCGTTCTTAACGTGGTCGATGTAGACCTCGCCCCCGGTGAAGCCGTCGGATTCCATCGTGCTGAGGATCTTTTTGGCCATCTTCTTTTCGCCACGAGCCGGGCCGACAATCTTCATCGTTCCCTCGGTGGTTGCGGTTCCGAGCATGCGGATGTTCAGCTTATTCGCCACGACGCCGGCAACCTTGGGCATGCGTCCCGCTCGCGTGAGGTTAGTGTAGTCGCTCAACGAGTAGAGAACCTGGGAATTGCGTTCGAGCGAGCTTGCGTAGCTCGATACCTCTTCGAACGTGGCGTTCGGATTATTCGTTAGGTACCTATCTATAAGTACGACCAGGAGCTCGAGTTTGCCGCCGGCTGCGTGCGAGTCGACAATATGGATATTTTTCTGAGACGACTCGCAAACAATCTGCTTTGCGGTCTCGGCGGCCTCGAGGCTGCCGGAAAGATTGGAAGAGATGGGAATGGCGATGATGTTGTCAGCAAGCTCAAAGAGCTCCTTCCACTCCCCTACGCTCGGGCACGCCGTAGAGCATGGCTCGGTTGCGTCATCGATGGCCTCAAAGTAATCGGCGATATCCAGATCGGCTGTATCGTTGATCTCGCGCGTACCAACATGGATCTTGAGCGGGGCGAAGGCATAAACGGTATCGGTTGCAGTAGGTGCAAAGTCACGAAGATTATTGCTCGAATCTGAAACGATTGCCCAGCTCATCATGTTCCCTTCATAGTTTTAATAACGGTCAATCTCATCTGTTCGAAGTTTTGGGCCGATTTGCCCGCCTATTTGGCGCTCGTTTTGGTCCGCGTCTTCTTGGTGGCCACCTTCTTTTGAGCGACAACCTGCTTTTGGGCCACAACCTGCTTGAGCGGTTTTGGCTCGACTGTCTCCATGGGCTTGGCCACCTTTTCGGCTTTCTGGCGTTCGGTTTCGGAACGCGTGATCTCGTCGTCGATGGCTTCCATGTCGGCGTCTTCGACAATCGCGTTGAGCGACTCGAACACGCGGTTCTTGAGCAGCTCCGACTGGACGCCGTCGGTGAGGTCGTGGAGCTTTTTGAAGGCGCGCTCGATCTTTGCCGTGCGGTCGTCGCCGCTGGTATCCATGCCGAGCATGCTGACCAGGACCTTCTCGAACATCGAGGACTCGCGGTTTGCGGCATACACGTACTGCCTGAGGTTGCGCGGCTCGATGTTGAAGCGCGAGAGCTCGGAGCAGTAGCGGATGATCTGGAAATCGCGCCCATCGATGAGCTCGCGATTCTGGGGACTCTTGATGATACGGATCAGGTCGTTGTCGGCAAGCGAGTGCAAAAACGAGATATCTACGCCGAGCATGTCGGGAACATCCTCGATGGGGTGCAGCTTCTGCTGCGTCTCTTTAGGCTCCGCCTTCATCGGCACGTCCGAGAGTAGACCCACCTCGTATGCAAGGGTCGAAAGGTTCTCGGTGGACTCCAGACGCTGCTTGATGGCGTTGAGCGGCATATAGCGCGTCTTCTGAAGATGCAGGATGACCTCGAGCCTGTCGACATCCTCTTTTGAATACTGCCGATAGCCCTTGGGGGTGCGGTGGGGCGTGATCAGCCCTTCATCCTCAAGAAATCGAATTTTAGAATTGGAAAGATCGGGATAGGCTCCACGAAGGAGGTTGACAACCTGACCGATACTCAGATAACTGCGTTCGGCCAATGCTATTCACCGGTTTCGATGCGCTCCGGATCGCTCTCGTGATAGATGAGCGTAAACGTACCGATCTGGATCGAGGATCCGTCGTGAAGCGGCGCCGCGTTGATGATGGCCCCGTCGACCCACGTTCCGTTGAGAGAGCCCAGATCCTCGATCGTGGAACCTGCGGCCGTGCGGAGGATCCTTGCATGAGCTCTGGAGACGGTCATGTCGTTCAGGAAGATGCTGTTGCTGGGGTCGCGCCCGATGGTGGTCTCGACCGGCTCGGTCTGGAACGCCATACCCGTCTGAGGGCCCTTGACGATGGAGAGCACCGGCGATGTGATCTTGGTGTTCTTGATGAGATCCGGAGCGGTGACATCGCTCGAAGGCATGCGGAAGACGCATGTCTCGTCTGATTTATTGTTGATCGAATTATCCATTCGGGCCCCTTAAAGCATACGTAACACAGCTGTGTCATAACTACCACATTCTACCCTACTATTCAGTATTGGTATCGCTGGTTAACGGTTGTTAGGTCCTGTGCGCCTGTGGAGGGCGTGCGAAAAACAGCCGTGTCATATCAAGACGCGTGGCGTTGCTGCGATTCGCAGGTTATTCAACTCTTTGAGCAGGCGCTTATTGATCGTCCGACTCAATCTCGGGGTTAAGAAAATCGACATCCTCGTCCTCGGGATGATCGATCGCGTGCTTTGCGGCGATGAATCCCTTGATCGTGTAGATCACGGCGGTCAGAAGCGAGAAGCAGACACCGAGGTAAACGAGGAAGATGCCGACAGGCACGCTCGTTCCATCAAGGCCCGGAAACGCCGGGTTCTGCGTGAGCACGGGGCCGACGACCTTGGGAAGACCGAGCAGCATGAGCGTAAAGCCCGACATGAGCAGGGCGGTCGCGGCCTTGCCGGTGTAGACGACGTCGATCGGGCGGCGATGATAGCGGCGCACGATCGCGTTTCCGCATGCGAGGTAGATATCGCGGCCGATGATGACGATGCAGACCCAAACCGGGAGCTCGCCGCGCGCCACAAGCCCCAAAACGCCCGTGAAGAGCAGGGCGCGGTCGACGATGGGGTCCATCATCTTGCCAAGCCAGCTGACAGTGCGCGTCATGCGGGCGATCTGGCCGTCGAGCCAGTCGGTGGAAGCGGCGATTCCGTAGATGACGAGGGCGACATAGCGGTTGTAGTCGGTCACGAAGAGATAGAGAAACACGAACGTGAGGATCAGCCGAATCGCCGTTATGAAGTTGGAAATGGTGAAGATCTTGTTCGAGGGGTAATCGGACGTGCCGATCAGCTCCTTCTTGATCTTCTTCTTGATGCTCACGGCACTCCTTGGTTTGGCTCAACGCTCGATATGATACCCGTTGAGCGGGGTTAAGCCAAAGAATTCAAATAGCGGCCGCATTTTCTTGAAAATACTTCTTGCTCTTTGCTTACCGATTGCGTTAGTATTCTTTCTTGCGTTGAGACAACGCACATATCGGGACGTGGCGCAGCTTGGTAGCGCACTTGACTGGGGGTCAAGGGGTCGCTGGTTCGAATCCAGTCGTCCCGACCA
>CAVHFE010000027.1:0-25928 GCA_963635145.1 Oscillospiraceae bacterium | reverse complement strand
GCGCTGCCGGCACGGGGCGTTTCCTGGAGGTTATGGCCGACAGGCTTACGGTCGATCAGATTGAGCTTGAGCGATTGGCCCGTGCTGGCAAGCCCACCGCCATATCGAGCATGTGCACCGTGTTCGCTGAAAGCGAGGTTATCTCGCTTATCGGGCGAGGGGAGTCGCGCGAGAATATCGCCCGGGGGGTGATCGATTCGGTGGTGGGCCGCGTTGCCGCCATGGCCTCGAGCGCAGCGGGCAGCCCTACGTTCCTTACGGGTGGCTTGTGTGCCAACGCGTTTGTGGTTGAACGTCTTTCCGCCGTTTTGGGCACGACGGTTGAAACGGCGCCGGAGGCCCGCTTCGCAGGGGCCATCGGCGCTGCCTGCATTGGGGCGGGTGTTTGACGATGCCGGCGAAGGATGCGTGCTATGTGCTGGTGCGAACAAGCACCGAGGCCTTCGATTTGTACGAGCGTATTCGCGCGGCGGGCGTGCCTGCGCGTGTTGCCCCTGCTCCTCACGGTATGCAGGCCTGTTGCGGTACGTCTGTCATGCTCGACCCTGAAGACGTCGACCGGGCGCGCGAGGTTATCGAGGCGGCGCCGTACCCCATCGAGCGGATCGTTGAGCTTGCCGGTGCCATCGACCCTTCGAGGGACCGGTTTTGCTGAGCCTCGAGGAATGCGTTGCCCGTACGCGTGCGGCTAAGTTTCCGCACAGACCTGTTTGCCTTCGTTTCCGCGCATGCCTTTTTTGACGGGCCTTGCCGCTTCGTCCGTTTTCGCCGGTCGCTGAAAAGATAAGCTGCTTTCTATGATCATAGTTGCATTCCATACCACGGCTGATGCGTTCGGCTTCGAAGAGGCGGCGAAGCGCAGGGGTCTTCCTGGGCGCTTGGGCACCATCCCGCGCACCATTTCGGCAGGCTGTGGTTTTGCATGGCTTGCGCCGGCGGAAACCCGAAGCTACATAGAGGGATTTCTGGCCGAACAGCACCTTGAGTGCGAAGGGGTGTACGAGCAGTGAGGGTCTTGAACATCGATTCGCGTAGGGTTTTGGGCGAGGCAAGGGAAGCTCGAGTTTTCGGAAGGAGCAGCCGATGATCTATTTCGACAATGCGGCAACCACCATGCAGAAGCCGCCGGCGGTGGCCGAGGCGGTGGTGCATGGCATGCAGACTTTCGGCGGCGTGGGGCGCGGCGTGCATCCTGCTTCGCTTCAGGCGGGGAGGGCCGTGTTCGAGGCGCGCAGACAGGTGGCTAACTTGCTGGGAGCCTTATCGGCTTCGTGCGTTTCCTTTGCGCTGAACGCCACCATGGCGTTGAACATCGCTTTGCAAGGCTTGGCCGAGCCGGGGTGCACCTTGCTTACCACAGCTGCATCGCACAATTCGGTGCTGCGCCCGCTGTTTCGCCTGCGCGATGAACAGGGCTGCACTATCAAGATCGCGCCCATAAACCCCGATGGCAGCCTTGATTTCGAGGCGTACGAGCGCATGCTCGCCGAAGGTGACGTTCGTTACGTGGCGGCAACCCATGCTTCCAACCTTACGGGCGATGTGTACGATGTGGCTCGTATGACGCGCCTTGCCCACGATCACGGTGCCCTGTTCATCTTGGACGCCGCCCAAACGGCGGGTGCCATCCCGTTGTCGCAGCAGGAAATCGGCGCCGACGTGCTGTGTTTCACGGGCCACAAGAGCTTGTTCGGCCCGCAGGGCACAGGCGGCTTGTGTGTTGCCCCGCATCTTGAGGTGCATCCGCTGGTGGAGGGCGGCTCGGGCACCCATACCTACGACGAGCGTCATCCGCTCTTCATGCCCGAGGCGCTTGAGGCAGGCACCGTGAACGCCCATGGGCTTGCCGGTTTGGCGGCGGGCGTGGGCTTCATCGAGGAAGAGGGTGCGGCCGTCATCCATGAAAAAGTGGCCAAGTTCACCAGCGCATTCGAGGAAGGCGCGCTTTCAATCGAGGGCCTGCGCGTTCTGGGCGGCCATGGCGGTATCGGGCGTACCGGTGTTGTCGCTGTGGATGTCGAAGGCGTCGATTCGGCGCTTTTGGGCGATGCCCTGGCGCGCGATTTCGGCATATGCACCCGCGCAGGTGCCCACTGCGCGCCGCTGATGCATCGCGCCTTGGGCACCGAGGACAAGGGTGCGGTGCGCTTCAGCTTCTCGTACTTCAACACCGAAGAAGAAATAGACGTGGGGCTTCACGCCCTGAAGGAAAGCGTGAAAGCACTTCGTTAATTGGGATTTCAGGTAAACGTAACGGAAGGATAAGCCATGAAGGAACTCGATGCACGTGGGCTGCAGTGCCCCAAACCCCTGATGATGACGAAGAAGGAATTGGACGCGGGCTGCGGTGAGCTTACCGTCAAGGTTAGCAACGAGGCGGCGGTTTCCAACCTAACTCATTTGGCCAAGCGTATGGGCCGCGAAGTGAACGTCATCCAGCAGGAAGACTATTGGGACGTGTGCTTCGGCGGTGGCGAGCAAACCGAGGCAGGTGCATCCGTTGCCTGCGAGTGCCTGGTGAAGGAGCCCTACGCCGTGTTCGTTGGCAAAGACCACGTGGGCGAAGGCGACGAGACGCTGGGCAAGAACCTGATGAAGATGGCCCTGTACACCCTTTCCGAATCGGGCAATCCGCCGGCGCATCTGCTGTTCATGAACAGCGGCGTGAAGCTGGTCGCCGGCGGTGATCAGGCGGTCATCGACAGCGTGAGCTCGCTTGTTGCCCAGGGAACCGAGGTGCTGGTGTGCGGCACCTGCCTTGATTTCTACGGGCTGAAGGACGCTCTTGCCGTAGGCGAGGTTTCCAACATGTACGACATCCTGGGCCGTATGCAGGAATCTTCCAAGACCATAACGCTGTAAAGTTGGCTGGGTGGCGCCTGTTGCCCAGCGCGCTTGATGGCCAAGTTGGCAAGCGATAATCAAGAGGCGGGATACCGAAGCACTATCGGTATCCCGCCTCTGTTTTGGGCTGTTCGTTGTGCTGGCCTATTCGCCGTCCGCGAAGCTTATGCATCCAGCTTTCCCCTCGGTGATGGTGCCGATGCGCGCGGGTTTGCGCCCTGCCAAGCGTTCGAACTCCGCTTCGAACACCGCGGTTTGCGCGGGCGGGATGGCGGCCAAGATGCCGCCTGAGGTTTGCGGGTCGCATACGACGCCCAGGCGGTTGTCGAATTCCTCGTCATCGAGCGCGCCCTGCATCATGAAGGGTTCCAGGTCGTCCATGATGGAGAAGGTGCGCCCCGGGCGGCAGTAATCGCAGGAAAGCTGCCATACGGGGCCGAACAGCGGCAAGGATGCGAAGTCGATGACCGCTGAGCATCCGCTGGCCGCGAGCATCTCGTGCAGGTGCCCTGCCAGCCCGAAGCCCGTCACGTCGGTGGCTGCATGCACGCCGGCGGCCACCATGGCGCGCCCGCCGGCGGCGTTAAGCTCCATCATGGACTCCACCACCGGGCGCATGGTCGCCTCGTCTATCTGGTCGATCTTCAACGCCGCGCTCATGATGCCCGTGCCCAGAGGCTTGGTGAGATACAGCACATCTCCCGGCAAGGCGCCCTCGTTGCGCACGATGCGCGCCGGGTCCACCGTGCCGAAAACGGAAAGGCCGTATTTGGGTTCGTTGTCGTCGATGGTGTGTCCGCCCGAAACGAAGGCACCCGCCTGCGCCACGGCATCGGCTCCGCCTTGCAGGATGGCGGCGGCCACCTCGGTGCCCAGGTTTATGTCCAAGGCCAAAAGGTTCAAGGCAATATGAGGCTCGGCCCCCATGGCGAACACGTCGGAAAGCGCGTTGGCGGCTGCCACACGCCCGAACTCGTACGGGTCGTCCACAACGGGGGTGAAGAAATCAACGGTGAGCACGCAGGCAAGATGTTCGTTCACCTGCCAAACCGCGCAGTCGTCGCTGGTCTCGTATCCAAGCAGCAAGCGGCTATCCGCGGGCGGAGCGCCGACGGGGGAAAGCGAAGAGAGTATTTCCTTGAGGTCGCCCGGACCCCATTTAGCGGCTCAACCGCCTTTTGACGTGAGCTTCGTCAGTTTTATGCGCTCGATTTCCCGATCGGGCACATAAGCAAGGCGCTTGCTCGAATCGCCGTCCATAAGGCCTCCCTCCGCTGATCTTCGAAGTGTGTTCCGTCCTGCTGAGTATACGTGAGCCTGGGGCCGCGCGATGCTCTTCCTTTAGTAGGCTCGGCATATTTTTGACAGGCTTTTGCATTCTGTAAAGAAAACGGAGTCTATTATTCAAACATAGAATAATAGACTCAAGCCAAACAATTTCTTGATTCAGAATAACAGCAGGTCAAATGCTGGTAACTACTTATTTCTGGAATCAAAATTCCAAGTGTTTTCATTATCCAGAATGTTAAGGTTTATTGAAATGGCACTACCGTGCTCACATTTTCAGGTAGGCAAATCAAGACAGAAGGAAAGGAGCGTGAGATTCATGGATTTGACACGTCGTGGCTTCTTCAAAGCCTTGGGCGCCGCGTCGATGACGAGCTTTGCCTTCGGCATGAGCCAGGCATCGCCCGCCTTGGCGGTTGAGGCCGAAGACAGCTGGAAGCTGGTCAACACCGAGGAATACACCAACATCTGTTGCTACTGCGCTGGCGGTTGCGGCTCTTTGTGCTCGGTGCGCGATGGCGAGCTTATCAACGTCGAGGGCGACCCCGACCATCCCATCAACCAGGGCGGCTTGTGCCCCAAGGGCGCAACCATGTTCCAGTTGCGCAATGTCGTGAACCCTGAAACCCACGAAATCGAAAAGAGCAAGGTCCGTCAGACCAAGCCTCTGGTTCGTCGCCCCTACTCCAACAAGTGGGAGCCCATCTCCTGGGAGGGCGCGATCAAGGAGATCGCGCAGAAGACCAAGGAAACGCGTGACGCCGGCTTCGTTGAAACCGAGAAGGTCAACGGGAAGAAGCTCACGGTCAACCGCTGCGAAAGCATTGCCAGCTTGGGCGGTTCCCAACAGAATTCCGAAGAAGAGTACCTCATCCTCAAAATGATGAGAGCGCTTGGTATCGTGGCAATCGATAACCAAGCCCGTGTTTGACACGGTCCTACCGTCGCCGGTCTGGCGGCATCATTCGGTCGCGGCTCAATGACTACGCATTGGTGCGACATGCAAAACACCGACGTTATTCTGAACATCGGTTCAAACTCCGTAGAAAATCACCCAGTAAGTTCGAAGTGGCTGCATAAGGCTCACGATATGGGCGCCAAGTGGATGGTCGTCGACCCCCGCTACACGCGTACTGCCGAGCAAGCGGACATTTACTGCCCGATTCGCAGTGGCACGGACATCGCCTTCTATGGCGGTCTGTACAAGTACATCATCGACAATCTGATCGAGCCCGGTTTGGCCGAGTACACCCGTACGGGCAAAAACCCCAGCAACTACAACTTCGAATACCTCATCAACTACACCAACGCTTCGTACATCCTTATGGAAGAGTACGAGTTCGACCCTGAAACGGGCCTGTTCAGCGGCTGGAACGAGGAATCCGAAAGCTACGACGCCCATTCCTGGCACTATGAAACCGAGGAAGAGGTTCCCTGGGATACTTCTGCCACGGGCGCTTACAACTGGTCGGTAGCCGAGGGCGTTCCCGAGTTCGAGAAGCCCGTTCTCACCGTTCCCAAGAAGGATGCCACGCTGCAGAACGAGCGCTGCGTGTACCAGAAGTTCAAGGAGCACTACTCCCGCTACGATATGGACACGGTTTGCAAGGTCTGCGGCATGGACAAGGCCGACCTCGAACTGGTGTACTCCACCTGGGCAAGCGCTTGCGCCCCCGGCAAGGCGGCCACCATCCTGTACGCTCTGGGTCAGACCCAGCACACCTATGGCGCGCAGAACACGCGTGCTATGTCGGTCCTGCAGTTGCTTTCCGGCAACATCGGCGTACCTGGCGGCGGCGTCTGCGCACTGCGCGGCGAGCCCAACGTTCAGGGCGCAACCGACATGGGCATGCTGGTAAACGAGCAGCCCGCCTACCTGAAGTGGTCGAACACCACCGACCGCGACACGTTGGCCCACTGGCTGGAAAGCCAGACCTACTCGGACGGCTACTACACCAACAAGCCCAAGTTCATGATCTCCCAGTTGAAGGAGTTCTACGGCGACAACGCCACCGTGGAAAACGACTACGGCTACGACTGGTGGCCGAAGGTTCCCAGCCACGACGGTTCCGACTGGTCCGAGATGTCTTCGTTCGAGAAGATGAAGGAAGGCACCATGAAGGGCTACTACGCATGGGGCATGAACCCCTGCCACAGTGCGCCCAACACCGGCAACGTCCGTCGTTCCATGGCCCATCTGGATTGGTCGGTAGTCATCGACCAGGTAATCACCGAGACGGCTTCCTTCTGGGATGCCCCGGATATGAACCCCGAGGAAATCGGCACCACGGTCTACTTCCTGCCGTGCGCGCTCATCTACGAGAAGCCCGGCACCATCCTTAACTCCGGCCGCTGGATCCAGTGGCGCCAGCAGGCAGTCGAGCCTTGGGACGAGTCCAAGCCCGACTACGAGATCTGCGACCTTCTGTGGCGCGAGATCGTTCGCCTGTACCAGGAGGAAGGCGGCGTGGCAACCGATCCGATCCTGAAGCTGAAGTGGGACTACTACCTGAACGGCAAGATCGACCCGCGTCCTGTTGCTTGGGCGCTGAACGGCTACAAGACCACCTCTTCCGATTGGAAGAGCGGTTTCGAGAGCACCGACGACGCCACGCTTTCCAAGGGCAAGATCGACCTTCTGGCCGGTTACTCCGCCCTGGCGGCCGACGGCTCCACGGCCTGCGGCATGTGGATCTACTCCGGCTTCTACAGCAACAACGCCAGCCCGGTTTCGGCTGAAAGCCAGCCGGTATACCGCCGCAACACGGTGGACACCTCCGGCCTGGGCCTGAACTCCGAGTGGGCATACGCATGGCCCAACAACCGCCGCGTCATCTACAACCGCGCCTCGGCCGACATGAACGGCCAGCCCTGGGCGGCAGACAAGGCGCTGGTGAAGTGGGACACCGAGGCCAAGAAGTGGATCACCGGCTACAAGGCCGGCATGGATATCCCCGACTTCGCCGCCACCAAGGCGCTGAAGGACGGCACCACGCAGCAGGTAGAGCCCAACAACAAGGCGTTCTTCATGCTGTGGGAGCAGAACGGCCGCTTGGAGAGCTACGGCATGGTCGACGGCCCGCTGCCCGAGCACTTCGAGCCCTTCGAGACCCCCATGTCCGAGAACCTGCTCAATGGCCGCCTGAACAGCCCCTGCTTCCTTGGTCGTCCGGAAACGGTCGGCAAGAAGCGCAAGGGCACTCAGTACGACGACGACTCCACGCGTCATGCGACGGTGGACGAGTACCCGTACGTTGCTACCACCTACTCGGTTACCGAGCATTGGCAGACGGGCGCTCAAACGCGTGCCTGCCCGGCCTTGGTAGAGGCTATGCCCGGCGACATGATCGAAATGTCGCGTGAGCTGGCGAAGGAGAAGGGCATTCAGACCGGTGACAAGATCCGCGTTTGGAACCGCCGTGCATCGGTGATCGTTACCGCCGTGGTAACGCCGCGTTTGCGCCCGCTCACGGTGAACGGCAAGACGCAGCACCAGATCGGTCTTACGCACCACTACAGCTGGTCGAAGCTCTTCGGCCTTACCACGCACGGTGCGGTGAACGACCTTACGCCGAACGTCGGCGATCCGAACAGCCAGACGCCTGAGTACAAGGCGTTCCTGGTGAACATCGAGAAGACCACGGTTTAGGAGGAGGTGACCCTAGATGACTGAAATGGCTATATTGTTCGATTCGTCTCGCTGCACTGGGTGCAGGGGTTGCCAGGTTGCTTGCAAATGCTGGAACGACCTGCCCTCCGAGCCCACGGCCGAGAATCCGTACGATTCCGTGAATTGGGATGGCAAGTTCACCCATCCCTCCGACTTGAACTCCTGTACGCGCCTTATCATGACGTTCAAGGATTTCGAGGACGAGAACTCCCAGAAGCGCGTAGGCTGGGCATTCGGCCGTCGCGCATGCCAGCACTGCACCAACGCCGGTTGCGTGAACATCTGCCCCGCAGGCGCCCTTCATAAGGACGAGGAAACGGGCATGGTCACCTACGACCAGGACAAGTGCATCGGCTGCCAGAACTGCTCTGCGGCCTGCCCGTTCGACGTTCCCCGTTACGAGGATCGCGGCGGCAAGACCGTCATCAACAAGTGCTCGGGCTGCGTGGACCGCGTTGCGCACGGCATGATGCCGGCGTGCGTTACCACCTGCCAGCCCGGGGCGCTGCAGTTCGGCGAGCGCGACGAGATGATCAAGCTCGCCCATGAGCGCCTAGCCTTCCTGCAGGATCACGGCTACCAGAACGCCTGCGTCTACGGCGAAGACGAGATGGACGGCCTGCATGTGATCCAGGTGCTGAAGCACGGCATGGACGCGCACGGCGCGGTGAAGAACCCGCAGATCCCGGCTGCCGCCTTCCTTTCGGGCATCATGAAGCCCATTACGGCTGTCGGCGCCGGCGCCACCGTTCTTGGCTTGGCTGCCATGTTCGGCATTGCCCACGGCTACAAGCGCGATACGCTGGTGTACAACGACGGCACCGGCGACACCATCAGCCTGGAAACCGGTCAGGTTACCAAGCAGGGCAACGGCCCTGATGAGCGCACGGTAGTCGAATCGATGACCGAGAACCTTCCCGACAAGGTGAAGGACAAGCTTCCTGCCAGCCTTGTCTCTGGAAAGAAGGGTGGTGATGGCGATGAGTAATCATGCTGAGTTCAATATCTCCGAGCGCGAGCAGGCTGAAAACGAGGCGTTCCTGCGTGGACGCACCGTCGGTGGCGAGCGCTACATCAAGCGTCACTCCCGTCAGGCGCGTTGGACGCATGGCATCACGGTCATCTGCTGCATCTGGCTGATGATCTCGGGTGCGTTCGTGTTCATACCGCCCCTGGCTCAGGCCGTTGGCCCCGATGTGGTGTTCGCGTTCCGCATGAGTCACCGCGTCATCGGCGTGCTGTTCATCGTGGTTCCCATCATCAGCGCCATCGCGGCGCCGGCTGGTGTGAAGCACATCTGGCACAACAACGTGTGCAAGTGGACGGAAGACGACAAGAAGTGGATGCTCCTGTTCCTGCCGTACCTGTTCATGGCCAAGTGGATCCACATGCCCGACCAGGACGAGCAGAAGTCCGGTCAGCGCGTGGCCGACGGTGCTCTGTGGATTTCCGGCTTCATCATGGCCTTCACCGGCCTGTTCCTGCTGCTCAACTCCACGGTTCTGCCGATGGGCACGGCGGCTCACTCGTGGCTGCTGTTCTTCCACGACCTGTTCTTCTGCATCATGCTCATTTTCGCCCTGGCCCATATCTTCCTAGGTGCGGGCATCTTCCAGCCGTATCGCGGCATGTGGAAGGTTATGTGGAAAGACGGCATGATCTCCGAGTCGGACGCTTTGTACCACTGGGGGCATTGGGCTCGCGATGTCCTTAAGACCGACAACGGCGTCGTCCGCAAGAAGAAGGACGAAGAATAGTCTTTCGCTTTAAGGTGGGGTGCTTATCGGCGCCCCACCGTTTGGGCGACTTGAACTACCTGCCACAAGGCGCTTTCGAACAGGATTCGTCTTGTGCCGGTTGTCGCGAGGAAACCAAAACCTCCGACTTCTAATCCAGATGGGGCATGGTCACGGCGAGAAGGACCATGCCCCAGTGTATTTTGTTTATCCTATCTGGGGCGGCGATCACGCGCCGCTTGGAAAGGAAACCTTATGAACCTTAGCTATATCGACTTCGTCATCAAGGGCTACGAGAAGTCGCTTAACGAAGGCGATCGAGCCCGACTGGCTTTCTTCCGTGAATTGTGGGGCGTCGTCAACAAGTGCGAGGAAGCGCTCGGCACGCTTCCTTTCAATTTGGATGCCCAGCAGGTGAAGGATTCGTTTGAGGCGCACGCTCCTGTTTTGCATGCTCATCCGGCGCAGATCGACCCCAAGGCCTTGGCGGACGCTCAGCGTGCTTTGCTTGCTTGTGCTTTGGGGAAGGGAGGCTTTGCCCCCGAGGTGGAAAAGGCACTCTCGCAGATTGATTGGCTCGATGTCGTTGAGTCTTCGGATTACGCGCTTGCCGGCGCCGACCCCTCGCGTTACCTCGAGATTTTCGCGGGCATTTTGACGGGGCGTGGCCTTGATGAAGTTTCTGCCTACATTGCCGCATCGTGCATGTCTTTGGCCATTCGTGCGCAGATCGAGGGCGTGGCTGCTTCTATTTCCGAGTTTGCCGGCCCCGAGCTGCTGGCAAGTGCGCATACCATGCATTGCCCGGTATGCGGCTCCAAGCCTGGGCTTGCCCGCGTTGGCGGCAGCTCTTCCTCCGATGGGCGCGGGAAGACCTTGGGCTGCCTGCAATGTGGTACTTCGTGGGAATTCGAGCGCATCCGCTGCGTGCATTGCGGAGTTCAGAACTCCAAGCGCCTGCATTACTACAACATCGAGGGTGACGATTCCCATCGCATCAACACCTGCGATGAATGCGGCGGCTACTTGCGCACCACGTTCGTGGAAGACTCCTTGGTGCCTTTTTCGTTTGAGGTGGAGGACGTGGTGATGACCAAGCTCGATGCTCTTGCCGCCGACCCTTCGATTGCCAAGGGCTCCGAAGTTGGCAAGGGCGAGGGAAGCGCCGTTTAGCTTAGGTCGTAGCGAACCACACCGGTTTCGACGACTTCGCAGTTCTCGGGGATGGGCTCGCCTTCAGGAATCTGATAGGTGCACGATTCGCAGGGAAAATCCAATCGCGCGTCGTCCCATTCCTTTTGGGCCTCTTTCGCTGATAACTTGTTTTCATGGATGTAGAGAGCTGTTTCTTGGGCTTTCTGATCCCAGGTGGGTTTTTCTGCCCGAACCACGGTGTAACGTGGCGCGGATTTTTTCTTGAACCAATAACCAAGGTCCTGGAATATCCCGGATCTTGTTTGGCTGAGCCTATTGTCGATTACCTTGAAGCCGAACCAGCCAAAGCAAAGCCAGGAAAAGACCATGAATATGATTACGAGAAAAGCGATGGCAGCCATGGCAAGCACCGTTCTTTCTAAGCAATGTGCGATATCACTTACAACGTCACTTACGCTCTCACTTACAATTTTGAGTTATTTGTAAGTGAGCTTGTAAGTGACGTGTAACTGATGTGTAAGTGAAGCGGCATGAATTTGCAACTGAGACAGTTGCGTTTAGTGGCCGGCGCCGGTGGACATGGAGACGGCGTGGGGGAGCGCGTCAGCGATGGCTTCCCAGTTCTCGGTGGCCGCTTTTTCGCTGCCAGGCAGGTTGATCACCAGCGCGGTGGTGCCGTTGCTGAAGCGCTGGCCGCAGGTGGCGCGCGAGAGCATGGCGCGGTTGGTGATCTTCAGGCTGTAGGCGCGCATGCCCTCGGCGATGCCCGGAACCTCGCGCTGGCAAACCTTGCGGGTTGCCTCGGGCGTTACGTCGCGCGGGCTTAGGCCCGTGCCGCCGCAGGTTAGCACGATGTCCACGTCGTCGCGATCGGCTGCATGAACGATAGCCGCTGCAATCTCGTCGATGTCGTCGGTGACCACGACGTGCGATTGGCACTCCCAGCCCTTCTCGGAGATCAGATCTTCCAGGGCCTCGCCGGCGGCGTCTTCGTCGATCGTGCGCGTATCCGAGCAGGTGACGATGGCGAAGCGGGGGTCGGGGTCCCGGTGCGCGTGACCATGTCCGCCCTCGGCAGGTCCAACTCCTATTTCAATCTTGATATCCATGGTTCTCCTCCTTAAAGAACAGTGCCTTCTTCAACGTCCATAAGCACAACGTCCACCAAATCGCCGTTCTCGTAGACGATGGTGCCTTCGGGTTTGACGATAAGGCAGGTGCTGCGTTGCTGGGTGCTTGCCAAACCGGAGCTTTGGTTGCTTGCGGGCGTGACGACCAGTTCGCCGGCGACGCGATCGAGCGTGGCGCGCAGGTACATGCGGCGCTCGTTCTTCTTGCGAAGTGCTCCGTTCAGGTGAGCCTTGATCATGGGCCGTGCGAAGCTGGTGTAGCCCTGCATCTTGCGCAGCGCCTGGCGGATGATGATCTCGAATCCGCACCAGGCGGCGGCGGGATTGCCGGGCAGGCCGAACACGGGTGTGTCGTTGACCAGTCCGAAGGTCTGGCATTTGCCGGGGCGCATATTCACCAGGGTCATCAGCAGCTTGCCGTTGTTTTCAATTACGGGTTTGATGAAGTCGAAGTCGCCGTTGGAGGCGCCGCCGCTGGTTACCACGAAGTCGCATTCCCGGCTTGCCTTGAGCACCTGGTCGGTCAGCGCTTCAAGCGTGTCCTCGACGATGGGGTAGCGCTGCGGGATGCCGCCCGCCTGCACAACCTGGGCCTCGAGCGCGTAGCCGTTGCTGTTGCGGATTTTGCCGCGGGTGGGGAGCTCGGTGGGCTCCACCAGTTCGCTGCCGATGGAGATGACGCCGACCTTGGGGCGGCGATACACGGGCACGCTGGTGATGCCGCAGCTGGCAAGGAAGCCCACGCCGGCGGCTTTTACGGTTTCGTGCTTTGCGATGGCAACCGCACCGGCCTCGATATCCTCGCCGGCTTTGCGGATGTTGTTGCCCACCTCAACGGGAGCGCTGAAGGCGACCGTTGCGCCCTCGCGTCCATCGGTGCCCAGGTAGTCGACCTTTTCGTATTGGACCATGCAATCGCAGCATTCGGGCAGGGGTGCGCCGGTCATGATGCGCACGCACTCGTCGTCGGCGATGTCGCCGTCGTAGTAGGAGCCGCAAGGAACCTCGGCAATCACCTTGAGCTTGACGGGTGCGTCGGGCGTGGCCTCGACGATCTGGCTTGCCTTAAGGGCGAAACCGTCCATGGCCACGTTGTCGAAGGGCGCGATGTCGATGTCGCTAGTAAGGTCCTCGGAGACCACGCGCCCGACGGCGCTCACCAAATCGACGTGCTCGGTTTCGAGCTCGTGCACCGTTGAGACAACAAGCTCAACGGCTTCTTCGGCGGAAATGCGGGAATAGGGGTCAGGATTGATCATGGGATGCTTCCTTTCATTAAGGGCGGATGCGTTTTGCTAGAGGAGGGTGGTTGGAGCGTTCCAGCTTATGAAAGCCCAGGTCACCATTCGTTTCTTTTTTGGTATCCACACAAGCGGCTCCAGTTTGGAGTCCGTTAGCGCGGCAGGTGGGGCATCGCTTGGGGCGGGGCAGGGGATTGCCGGATTGGTGACTTGCGGGCTGCTTGCCTGGGGGTTGCCCCCGTCGGAATCGCAGCCTGAGCCTTTGGTTTGTCCATGCGCAAGGGATGCGCGGGTTTTCGCGTCGAGCGAGCTTAGGGGAACCTGTTCGAGGTTGCAGCGGAGCCATTCCTTGATGCGGCTCTCGGCGGCGGTGCGGTTGGCCCCTTGCGGGTTTTCTCGTGTGAGCGAGAGCATGGCGCGGTACTTGACGAAGGCCGCCTCGGGCGTGGCGAAGGCCTCACGCCTTTCGGAGGCGATGTGGTGGACTTCAGGCAAAAGTCCCAGCTCTTGCGCCACGGCGAAGGCGAAGCTTGCGTCTTGGTGCCCCGTGGGCGTAAGGTCGATGTCTTGCAGCATCCCCGCATGGCAGCGAGGGGAACAGCCGGGCACCACGGTGATGCAGACTTTTTTGCGTGCCGTGTTGGTGAGTTTCGCGATGGAATCCTCAAGGTCATCGGTGATGATGGAACGCGAGGCGAAGGCGACGTCGTGCGATTTGCTCTTGATGCCGGCGGCTTGCCAATCGTCTTCCCAGGAAAGCTTAACTGGCTTGATCGCGCTTGCGGCCACGTCGTGCTCGGCCATGTTCGTGTTTAGCTGTGCGAGCATGCCGTCGCTGAAGTCGGCGGCCGTAACCCTGTGCCCAGCAAGCGCGCAGGGGATGGCGAGCGTGCCCGCGCCGCAGCCCATGTCGAACACCGACTCGCCAGGGGCAAGCTGTGCTAGCTTGAGGAAGTCCTTGGAGTACTCGCTTGGCCCGTAGTTGTTGGGGGTCTCGGCGATACGCTTGTCCCAGGTTTCGACCTTGTCGGCCGTACGGCGCAGGGGGCTGCGGTCGCGCCATAGTTGCGCGAAGCTGAACCCATCGGGTGCGAGCCCGGCGGTGCCGTTTGCCCCTTCCGAAAGGGAGGCTGCGCTGTTGCCTGGGTGTTGCATCGCCTAGTCCTGTTCGGTTTCCTTGGTTTTGAACGTTTCTTCAAGGGCGGAAAGGCGCTCAAGCGCGCGAGCTGCGGTTTTGCAGGTGTCGCCCTCGCCGTACTCGACCATTTCGTCCAAGGCTTCGGTGGGGGTATGGGTACTGAAGCCCTCGCCCATCTTCGTTACCTGGATGGTGTCGCCTGCCTTAATCTCGCCGCCCTTGAGCACGGCGAAGAAGATACCCTCGCGCGGGAAGATGCAGTCGCCCGCCAGGTGATAGATGGCGCAACGCGTGTGGCACACCTTGCCAACCTGGGTGAGCTCGAGAAGCACGTCGTCGCCGATGGCGAGCTGGGTGCCCATGGGCAGCGCCAAAAGGTCAAGCCCTTCGGTGGTCACGTTTTCGGCGAAATCGCCCTCGGCCACGTTGAGGCCCATGTCCTGCGCCTTAAGGATGGATTCCCAGGCTAAAAGGGAAACCTGGCGATGCCAGTCGCCCGCATGGGCGTCCTCGACGATGCCCCAGTCGGGGCGCACGGTGACGCTGCTGTCGATGGGCTTTTTGCGTGTGCCTTTGCGCTTTGAGATGCATACGCAGCGGACGGTGCCGCTTGGCAAAGATTCAGTCATGTTCAACTTCCTTAGCTTCGAAGCGGGGCCGCTCCTTTGGGAGGGCCAGGGGAGTGTGAGGTGGATGCGGGGCCGGAGCCGGTGGCTTGCGAGCTCAAAATGCTCGGGGTCGGCCGTTAGGCTGGGGCGCTTGCAAGCCGAGGGTACCAGGGTCGTGCAATCCTGGCTTAGCCGCTTACGGACACAAGGCCTTCGGGTCTTCGGTCCCAGGTGCCCGATTTGCCGCCCTCTTTATGGACGACGCGGACCTGGCTTATTTCCATGCCGCGATCGATTGCCTTGCACATGTCGTAAACGGTGAGCGCCGCCACGGAAGCTGCCGTGAGCGCCTCCATCTCGACGCCGGTTTTGCCCGTCAGGCCGACGGTGGCGACGATGTGGATGCCGCATCCGCCTCGCTCGCCCTGTTTGGATTCGCAGGCTTGCGCGCCTTGGCTGCTCGGCTCAGCAAACTTGCCGTCGCCGCCGAAAGGTTCGCAGGCGACATCGATGCTGGTAAGCATGAGCGGGTGGCACAAGGGAACAAGCGAGCTGGTGTTCTTCGCCGCCATGATGCCGGCGATACGCGCCGTTGCCAAAACGTCGCCTTTGGGGATGCCCCCTCCGGTGATGGCCGCAAGCGTTTCAGGCTGCATGAAGATGCGCGCTTCGGCCGAGGCGATGCGTCGGGTGTCGCTTTTCGCGGACACGTCGACCATGTGCGCTTCGCCTTTTTCGTTTAAATGGGTAAGTCCGTCTACTGCCATGTTAGCCTCCTACCTGGCTCATCATGCGGGCAGTGCCCACGCGATGATGGTGGCTTTCGGGTTTATGGGATAGCGCCTGTTCAAGAACGCGCTCGGCGGCCTCTGGGCCTTCCGTGCGCAGCGCGGTTTTGATGTCGAACTCCTCATCGCCGAACAGGCAGGGGCGTATGCGTCCGTCGGCGGTTAGGCGCAGGCGGTTGCAGCTGGCGCAAAAATGATTGGAGACGCTCGAGATGAAGCCGATGGTTCCTTGGGCGCCTTCAAGCTCGTAATAGTTTGCCGGGCCCCAGCCCAAAGGACGGTCGGCCCCCGCAGGTATAAGCTCGCCGAGACCGGCTTCCTTGGTTGCCGCGCTGATGGTTTGGATAAGCTCTTTGGTGGGGATCACATCTTCGGGGCCCCAGCCGCAGCCACCTTCCTCGACGCTGTGGCCGACGGGCATGTACTCGATGAAGCGTACGTGCAGTGGTCGTTCCATGGTAAGGCGCGCGAAGGAAGCGAAGTCCTGGTCCAGGCGCCTAACTGCGACGACGTTGATTTTGATAGGGTCGAAGCCAACTTTAAAGGCGGCCTCGATTCCATCAAGCGCATCGGATAGATTGCCGCGCCGCGTGATGGCGTGGAACTGCTCGGCATCAAGGGTGTCGAGCGAAATGTTCACACGGTCGACGCCGGCCTCCTTAAGCTTGGGCGCCATGCGTGCAAGAAGCGTGGCGTTGGTGGTGATCGCAACGCTTTCGATCCCCGGCGTTGCCTTGATGCTGCGCACCAAGTCGCAAACGCCTTTGCGCACCAGGGGCTCGCCGCCGGTTAGGCGCACGTGTTTGATGCCCATTTTGGCGGCTACGCGCACGATTTGCGCGAACTCCTCCATGCGCAGGATTTCCTCGTGGCACAGCGGCGGCACGCCTTCTTCGGGCATGCAGTACACGCAGCGCAGGTTACAGCGATCGGTAAGCGAGATGCGAAGGTAATCGATGGTACGCGCGTAGGCGTCTTTCATTGCTACCTCCCAGTTGTGCTACGGATGGATTGCGCCTGTTCGAGCTTAAGCCCTTTTGGCTTGCGATGGGCCTAAAGCCTAGCTAAACTGCGCTTTCTCCATTGTCCCATGTTTCGGACATGTTAACGGTTGGAAGAATAATTCACCTTTGCGGGGCGCGGGTTTTGTCCTGAGGTCTGCTGTGCGTTGGCTTCGCCCTGGTGAGGGGCGCTTCCGTTCGGGTTGGCCGGTCTTTGCACGGCGGAGTGGAGTCTTCTCGTCGTCCGTGCAAAGACTCGCTCGGCCTGACGGCTAGTGGTTAACCAAATACACGCGATCGCTCGGGATATGCACCAAGACCTCATCGCCTTCCTCGGGCAGGTTGTTGCAGGCCAGCTTGTCGATGCGCCACTGCAGATGCGTGCGTAAAAAGCGCATGGAGTGGTCGTCCGTTTCGGGGGCGGGCTTTGCCTGTGACTTGGTGGCCCTTCTTTTGTGTTTGAACAGGCTCTTCTTTTCTTCGGTGGCAGGTGTTGGTGCCTTTTTTTGTGGGGCGAGAGCCTGTAGCTTGGGGTCGGCGTCCACAAAGGAGAGCATGACCGTGCGGTCGAAGCGCGCATCGGAAACCCTGTCGCAGCGTGCGCGGAAGACGTTGGGGCCGGGCTGGCTTGCCTGCTGGATATTGAAGGCGCGGACCCCGTAGTAGGCGGCGTCTTGAGGCACGCTTTGCTCGCATTCGACGGCGATGCCGTAGTCGAGCAAGGCCACGTGGTGTTCGTCGATGCGCTTCACGGGCGTGGTGTTCTTGCAGCCGGAAAGCTTGATGGAGGCAAGGCTCTTCGGGGAGTCCACCAAATCCTGCTTGCTGCTTATCTCCTCGATGTGGCCGTCTTCCACAACGGCAATGCGGTCGCAGAACCTGAAGGCCTCGTCGATGTCGTGCGAGATGTAGAGAATGGTGCCGTCGAACTCCTCGAACAGGCCCAAAAGGTTTTGCTCGAGGGCGCTTTTCATGTGGGCGTCAAGCGCGCTGAAGGGCTCGTCGAGCATCAGGATGTTGGGGCGTGCGGCGAGCATGCGCGCCAGGGCGACGCGTTGCTGCTGGCCGCCCGAGAGCTGCGCGGGGTAACGCTTGGCCTTTCCCTGCAGCCCGAAACGCGCCAGTTGCGCCTCGATCACACGCTCGGCTTCCTCTTTGGAAGTGTCGCGCGCAAGCCCGGCCGTGATGTTTTGCGCCACGGTTAGGTTGGGGAACAGCTGGTAGTTTTGGAAGAGCATGGCGGTTTTGCGCTGCTGCGGCGTTAAGTTGACCGTGGGGCGCTTGCCGGGTGCTCGGTCGAAATAGACCTCGCCATCGACGATGATCTTTCCTTCATCGGGGGTTTCGATGCCGGCGATGGAACGCAGCGTTAGGCTTTTGCCGCAACCGGAGGCGCCCAAAAAGCCAAGCGTTTCGTTGCCCGCCTCGAAGGAGACGTCGAGCGTGAAGGTTTTGAAGTTCTTTTTGATGTCGACGACTAGGCTCATTGGTCGATCTCCTGACGACGATATTTGGTGGTGCGGCGGCCCCACAGGTTGATGAACAGGATGACGATGAAGCTGAAGATGATGATGACGATCGTCCAGAAAATCGCCACCTCGATGTTGCCGTTGATCCACTCGAAGTAGATGGCGATGGGGATGGTTCGCGTGACTCCCACGTAGTTGCCCGCAAGGAACAAGGTCGCGCCGAACTCGCCCAAGGCGCGCGCGAACGAGAGCACAGTGCCCGAGGCGATGTTGCTCCAGGCCAGGGGCAGCATCAGCTTGAAGAAGATGCGCGGTTCGCTCCAGCCGAGGGTGCGGGCGGCGTCGAGCATGTTCTGGTCAAGGCTCTCGAAGGCACCGCGTGCGCTTCGGTACATCAGTGGGAAGGCCACGACCACCGCGGCGATGACGGTTGCCTGCCAGCTGAACACCAGCGGGAAGCCGATGTCGATGAACCACTGTCCGATGGCGGTGTTGCGGCTGAAGGCCAACAGCAGCAGGAAGCCGCAGACTGTCGGCGGCAGAACCATGGGGATGGTGAACACCGAGTCGAAGATGTCCTTGGCACGATCGGGAATCTTGAGCGTGAAGTAGGCCGCAATCAGGCCAAGGATGAACACGAACACGATGGCGGTCAGGCTGGTTTTAAGGGTTACCCACAACGGGCTCAGGTTCACCGAGCCCAGGAACTCGACAAGGGCGGCGATGCCCGTCGAGGCCTCGATCACGGCGACTTCGGATTCGGGCGCCAGACGCGCGGAATCGCAGAAGGTGATGTCAACGTGGTTGGGTGAGGTTTTGGAGCTGATGTCCGAGCCGTCGGTTCCCACGACTACCGTATAGAACTGCCCCTTTTTAAGCTCCTGGTCGAACTTGATGAGCATTTTGCCCTTTTTAACCTGGTCTTTGGTGGTGAAGGTCCAGCTGTCGATGGTCGACAGGAGTTTGCCGCCCTTGGCGTTGGCGGCATCAAGCGCGGTAAGCATGGCCTTCAGGCTGGCCACGTCGGCCTCGGAGTTTTGGTCGAAGCCGGCGGCTTGCGCGCTTGCTTTGTCGTAATGAACGTAGGCCGTGCCGTCCACAACGACAAGCTCCAAGCGGCCGGCTTCGCTTGCGTTGTAGAAGCTGTAGCCAATGTGTTTGCCGCCATCCATGCGGTTGCTGCCAACCTGCGCGCGGCTGAATGAGTCAAAGGCGAAGGCGACGCCATCGATTGCTGCGGCGTCTTCGGCTTTGTCCATTACCACGTCGGCGCTGGTGGCCTGCGCGGATCCTTCTTCGTCTCCGGCTGCGGTGCCGTTGGTGGCTTGGTCGGAATCGCTTGGGGTTATGGCGGTGTCGGCCCAAGCACTGCGGACGCAAGACGCTTGCCCGGCAAGCAGCCCGGGAGCAAGGAAGCTCAAGGCAAGGCTTAGCCCAAGGGCAAGAAGGATTGCTTGTTTCAGGTAAAAGGGAAGCGCGCGCATTGCCTCTTCCTTTCGTCGTGCTTGCATGCAGCTTATCCGGCTAGGCTGGCACCTTGTGCGGATGAGCCTAAAAGAAAGGGGCGGATGGGGCAATCCATCCGCCCCCCTGGTAGGGTGCGTTAAGAACGCGTTGGGCTTAGCCGATTTTACTCGGAAACGAGCTCGAAGCCCCACTCCTGCCACTTGGCAATGGCCTTCTCGTCGGTGGTTGCCCACTCGATGAATTCCTTAGCAGCTTCGGACTGCTCGGACTGAGCGGTGATGGCGCAAGGATAGACGATGGCCTTGTGGGTGTCGGCAGGGACGGTGCAGACGATCTTCACGCCGTCGAAGCGGTAAACGTCAGAAGTGTAGACGAATGCCAGGTCGACAGCGCCGGAGGAAACCTGCTCGCAGACGTCACCGACGGACTTCTGCTGGTTGACCTTGCCCTCGAGCTTGGTGCCCTCGTAGCCGGTGGTGCCTTCCTTGGCAACGCCTGCGGAGTCGGCGCCGGTCTTACCGTCGGGGTCGTTGAAGGCACCCACGGTGGAGAGAGCCTGGTTGGTGTAGTTGCCTGCGGGGACGGATGCGTCACCGATGGCGACGGTGTACTTGCCGGAAGCGGCGTCCTTCAGGGTGACCTCGGAGATCTTGGAGTTATCAGCAGCAACGATGACCAGGTCGTTGGAGAACATCTTGAAGCGGGTGTCGGAATCGATCAGGCCGGCAGCCTCGGCGTCGTCCATCTTGGAGTTGGAGGCGCTGATCAGGACGTCGGCGTAAGCACCGCTCTCGAGCTGCTCGTTGAGCTCGCCGGAGGAAAGGTACTGGGTGTCCTTGAAGGTGACGTTGGAGTGGTCCTGGGTGTAGAGGGTCTGAACGTCCTCCATTGCCTTGGAAAGCGAGTTTGCAGCGAAAATCTGCAGCTCGACATTCTGCTTTGCCTGGGAACCGCAGCCGGTGAGCGCGAGAGCCAGGGCGGCGCAGCAGGCAGCTGCAAAAACCGCGACGAGTTTCTTCTTCATACGTAATCCTTTCTCTTCAAGACGGCCCCGATTTTCAGGGTCTATCTTTGTTGAGAACAATGCCTTGCGGCGATTATACCTAAGTGGAGAAATTGTGAATTGGAAACTTTTTTCAAACCGCCTGGTGGTAGGTAGGATTCCTGAGCGGCACCGATTCTTTCCTGTGCTTTTCAAGGCGATTTGGAGCTTCTTAAACGGGGTTCCATCTTATTTAAAACAGCAAGGTTTGAGGCTGCGCCCCTGTGCGGTTTGTGGGATACTTTTCTGCTAAGGAGAAATAGAGATATGCCTGTTGGCCGTGAATGGTTCCGATTTGGGGGGAATAGTTATGAAGGCTGAGGATTTGGAAGTTCAGGTAAAGCTTGTCCTAGTCCCGAAAAACGCAAAGCCCTTTACGCCTGCGTTGGGGAAAGGGGTTGTTTCCCTGTGCGAGCGTGTAAGGGATATGGGCTCCCTTAACAAGGCCGCTCACGACATGGGCATGTCGTACAGCAAGGCGTGGCGCATCATGAAAAGCGCCGAAGAGGAGTTTGGCATCAGCCTTCTGGACCGAAACGGCCCCAAGGGTTCCGACCTCACCGCGCAGGCTCGCACCTTGATAGAGGTGTACGAGCGCGCCGCTTCTGCTGCGCAGGCGGCTGCCGAGGCGGTCATCGCCGAGGAGCTTGCGCAATAAAGGCGCTTGTCTGAAGTGGGGCTTAGGTTTCTGACAATCGGCGTTTAGCTGAATCAATTCGACACGATACGCTCGGCGAGTTCAAGATCGTCGGGCGTATTCACGTTTAGGAAGCAGCCCAAGGGGAAGGGCACCTGCCCGGGGTTCGATTTGTCCACTTCAAAGGTGTTCATCCGCTCGATCACGGAGCGCATCCTGCTTTCCCCTGATTCGAAGGCTTCGCGTGCGGCGGCCAGGCAGCTTTTGGTTTCGTACACCGCGGCGAAGGGCTCTATTCCGTGGCTGGTTTTGGGCATGACGATCTGAAAGCCCCCATCGCGCATAAGGGACGATTCCGCCGCCAAGAGCTCGGGCGACACGTTGACCATGTCGCATGCGGTAATGGCCGTTTGCGGGTACGTGGCATTGGCGAGTGCGGTGATGAAGCCGGGCAGCGCGCCGCGGCAATCGTACTCGTCGGTGGCCAGGCGCACCAAAGGATGATCGGCCAGTAGGAACTCCAGGCACTCGGGTTCGTTGGTAGTGATGAGCACTTCGTCGGCGATGGGTTCAACTCGCTCGACGATGCGTTCGATGAGCGGGCGTCCCAAAAAGGGCACGAGTGCTTTGGATTGCCCCATCCTGCGCGATTCACCGCCCGCCTGAATGGCGACGGTGAGCCTGGGGCGAACATGCGTTTTCTCGACGTAGTTGGCAAGGTTCACGATGTCGTTTGGGTTGAAGCAGGGAAGTTTTGCCTGCTTGCATGCTTGGATGACCTCGGGGATATCCGACACGGCGGCAACGGCGGCGCCCAAGCGGTTCGTCAACGTCGAGTTTGCTGCGGGTTCTTCTTCGGCCGTTTGCCTACTGGTTTTTAGGATTTCCTGGCAGAAACTCGGTGCAAAGGCACAATCGCGCTCGCTTGCGGCGCGCATGATTTCCACGTAGGGCAGGCCCTCATCGCGAAAGCCCTCCACCAAAACGATGTCGTGATTGGGCAAAAGGGCAAGCGCGTCGGCGCAGCTTTTGGGACGGCTGAGTTCCTCGACGAAGCCAAGGCGGATGTCGGACATGACCACGACGGCGCTAGCACCAGCGGCCCGGTGCCGATAAGAATCCTTGCCGGGGATGTCTATCTCGAAATCGGGGTGGCCATGGTGCTTGCAGGTGGCCACGTCGATCCCGCGATGGGAGAGCTCGGCGATGAGCTTTTCCAGCAGGGTGGTTTTTCCCGAGTTCTTGCGCCCGACGAAGGCGAGCACGGGGCTCGGGATGGCGATTGATTTTCGAGTATTGCCAGATGTACCCACGAGTTCCCCCCTCCTTGCTTTTTCGAAGTATAGGGCAAGGGCGGTGGTTTTCCGTCTAGTTTATGAACGCGTTATGTTCTTTAGCTGCGCTTGGGCGCGGCATGCGGGGTTGGCCGTTTTTTGACCGATAAGATGATATTTGGCATAGCTAGTGGGAAAAATCTATAATGTATCGCCGCATTTTAAATAGATTCGCCTAGAGGGATTAACGCGCTTAATGCTTTGCAAGCTGCGTTTTCGGCGCGTGAGTGCGGGCGATGAGGATTAATAGCTACGAGGGAGGATTACATGGGCAAGCGTGAAGATCTGCTTGATGCAGCGCTTCAAATCATCACGGAGCGGGGAATTCGTGGGCTGACCTTGCCTTTGCTCTTCGATCGGGCCGGCACGGGCTCGGGTACCTTCTACCATTACTTCAAGGGCATCGAGCCAATGGTTGAGGAACTGTACTTGCATTGCTGCGAGATAGCCGAGCGCGAGATCGCCGAGAAGGACGACCCCGAGCTTGGCGTTCACGAGCGCTTCGACAACGTGCTTGCCAATGTGTTCCAGGCTCATCGCGATTACCCGCGTGAAATGCGCTTCATCTATTGGCATGCGTATGGCTTGTTGGCCCCCGATGCGGCGCAGTCTACTCCGGTGCCCTCCATTTCATTGCTCACCGAGATCATCAGCCTTGGCCAGGACGAGAAGCTGATCACCCGCGGCGCACCTGCCGAGGTTTCCGCCCGCATGATCCGCGGTATGGTCGCATCGTGCTTGTGGGGGCAGGAGCAGGAGCTCTACCTTCTTACTGAGGAAGGCTCTTACTGGTTTGCCAAGCGCGCCTGGCACCTGATCGAGAACGCGCGTATTTAAGCTGCGGTTCGGCGGGTTCCAACAGGTTCCGGCTGGCTCCGGTGGGGTTCATCGGGTTCTGGCGAGCGGGCGCCTCTCGAAAAATCAGCGTACGAACAAGGCGCAGGGCTTTCCGCGCCTTACTTTTTTGCCGCGTAAGCGTACCTAAAAGCCTTATTTAGGCCTTGCGCTTGATTTTCGCCATGAAGAAGCCTTCGTAGTATTGCGTGGGCGCGATGCACAAACACTCTTCGATGCTAGTGGGCAGCAAGGGCACCTTTGCGTTGCCCGTATAGGAATCAAGCTGCATTTCCTGGCGCAGATCCACAAGCTCGAATTTGCCCTTTTTGTTGGCGCGCGCCATAGCCTGGCGCACAACTTCCTCGTTTTCCTGCTCCAAGATCGAGCAGGTGGAATACACGCAGGTGCCGCCGGGTTTAAGCAGTTGCAGTGCTTTGTCCAGTAGGGCCAGCTGGGATTTCACCGACTTGGCCACAAGGGCCTCGGTGAATCGGCGGTGCAATTTAACGTCAGTTGCGCGCAGCGTGCCCGAGCCCGAGCAAGGCGCGTCGAGCAGAATCTGGTCGAACCTGAAATATTCCGAGAGCTCGCGGGAGTCCTCGCGCATCACGGTGACGTTGCTGGCGCCTTGTTTGCCCAGGTTGAACTCAAGGCGCTCGGCACGTGGGGCGTTCAGCTCGCAGGCGGTGATGCGGCAAGCCTTGCCGCCGAGTGCGGCCATCTGGGTGGTTTTGCCGCCGGGAGCCGCGCACATGTCCAGGATGTCATTGCCGGCCTGCGGCTTTAAAGCTAGCGGCGGAAGCATGCTCGAGAGGCTTTGCAGGTACACCTTGCCTTCCTGGTAGAGGGGCATTTGCCAGAGCGCCTTCTCGCGGGCATTGATGATGACGAAGGCATCGCCGTACCAGGGCACTTCCTCAAACTCGATGCCGGCATCGGCCAGGGCAGCGGCAACCTCCTCTTTTGAGGAGAGAAGCGCGTTAGCGCGCAGGGTGGTGTAGCGCGGCGCGGCATAACCCTCGAAGATGGCGTGAATTTCCTCCTCGTTGTACTGCTTTTGCAGCAGGGGAAGAAGAAATTCAGGCATGAGCTGGGCAATCTGTTCGTATTCCATGGTTTTCCTTTTGGTGCGTTTGTGCCGGGCTGGTTTTTAAACGTTTTGCAAGGTTAGCCCTGGTTAAGATACCCGGCGACGATGCTCTGCAGATGGTTGAGGTAGCTTTGCTTCAACTTGGTGGGGCTCACGATGCTGATGCTGGGGCCGAAGGTGGCAAGCCAGCCGTAGAAAGTGGGGGCCTCCATTACGTTCACGGTTACCAGCGCGTGCCCATCGTCGGTGGGTTGAGACTGCACGTCCTCGCCGAAGCGGTCGATCACGGAGTTCATGACGTCGGCCGAAACGCGCAAGGTCGCGCGCACCTCTTCGCCCTTGAACATGCCGAACACGCGTTGTTGGTATTTGGCAACGTCGAAGGTGGCTATTCTCTCGTTGCGGGTGGCGTCGGCCTTAGAAAGGCTGATGCCCTGCATGCGGTCGACGCGGTAGGTGGTAAAGCCTTCGTGCGCATCGTTCCAAGTAACAAGGTAGTACTGGTCGTCCATGTACATGAGCTGAACGGGGGTCTCGGTGTAGGTGCGGTTATCCTTCTGGGGGACAAGCTTTTTGTTCTCGTCGTATTTTAGGTACTTGAACTCGATTTTCTTTTTGGCATCGAAGGCGCGTTGGATGGCATCGATGTCGTAGAACTCGCTTTCTTTTTGCGACTTCACGCGCCCTTCAACATGGATGCGTTTTTTCAAGCCGTCGGCCATGTAGCGGCTGCCGAGCTTGGAGATGGAATCCACGAGCGCGTCGCTTTTCTTCTGGGTAAGGAAGCGGCTTGATTGCACGGCATCGGCCAAAAGCATGACTTCCTGCTCTTGGAATTCGCGGCTGGCCAGGCCGTACTGCGTTGGGCGACGATCGTATTTGACGATGTCGAAGCCGAAGCTGCGCAGGCACTCGATGTCGCGGTACAGGGTTTTGCGCTCCACCGCGATGTCGAGTTCGGCGAGCTTTTGGATAAGCTGCGGAGTGCTTAGGCCATGCTCGTCGTCGGTTTCTTCCTGGAAGATGCGGGCAAGATGAAGCAGCTTGAGCTTGCTTGCAACGACTTCGGCCATGGCCTTCTCTTTTCTGCTTGCGTTGTTTTTTGGTTTTGGGATCCCGTGCGTTCTGCTTGGAGTGCGCTGCTCGGTAAATGGGATATCCAATGGACAGCATTATAGGCTATTGGGCCGATTTCCTCGGAAAATTCCCTTGCAAGTCCTTTGCAGTGGACACATAAAAACCGGCAACGGGGTACAGTGTCCCCAAAGGCGAGGACCGGCGGAAAAGCAGCCAGGCTCTCCATTTGACCCTCTCCGTACCCGCCATCATGGTTGGCTCCAACTCCATGGTGGCGCGGCTTTTGTGTGGTGTGCCTATAGGCTGAGGCTCGGTATTTTGCGCCGTCTGGAATTTTGCTTTGACCTGCCGTGGAACTGGGTGGGGCAATGGCTATA
>CAVHFE010000026.1:24022-26021 GCA_963635145.1 Oscillospiraceae bacterium | reverse complement strand
TGACGTCCTTGCTGCCGAGATACACGCGAGACTTGGACTGGACGAACTCGAGCTTGGAGTCGAGCTTGTCGTAGAACCTGGTCAAGGTATAGTTGGAGAACGTGTCCTTGTAGAAAGTGGGCATTTTACGGGAAATAACCCATGTAACCTCGCTGCCCGTATCGATCTCGCTTACGTTACCTTTGACGTATTTAGTGGGCGGGTCGGTCGTCACTTGGGCGCCGAGGGAGATCGCGGTGTTGCAGTTGCCGCCCTTGCAGGTGAACCAGAAGTCGCCGCCGGAAGTCGTGGCGTAAAGGCCGGCCTTCTCTAAGCAACTGTAATCATCCTTCTCGTCGGCATCCCAGTCCTTCTTCGAACTGAAGGTTTTGTTGCTCTGCGTGAGTTGGGTTTTGTCTTTAAAAGTGAAGAACTCGGAATAGTTGCTGTTGCCAACCCAACTCTCGCCTTCGTTTTTCTGATCGATGTCCTTCACGCATTGGATGAACGGCCTATTCGCAATCTCGCTCCAGCCGTCGCCTTTGTCCGCCCAGTAGAAATAGACGTGTCCGCAAATATTATAGCGCGAGCCCTTGTCCGATTTAAACCCATGGTTCAGGTCGCTGTTCCACGAGCCGATGTAAAAATCTTTCGCTCGCTGAACCGCAATAACAACGCCGCCGTCTTTGTTGACCCGACCTGCTTTAACTTTATTGAAGTTCACGCAATCGATCACAAGCTTCATGTTAACGGTGCGTCCGTCGTAGGTCGCCGCTTTGGATTTCCTGACGACGACGAAATTTCCTTTATGCTCGTCGTTGTCGGCCTTCTTGTAAACGTACTCAACACGTTTAACGCCTCCGCTTTTTCCGGACACCTTCTCGATCTTTCCGCTATATGTGATCGTCGCCTTGTCATCCCAGCCGAGGCCGATGTAAGTTCCGCTGAAACGAGTTTTCGTGTTCACCTGCGTGGCCGCATGTGCATCAACGGGCTGGATCGCGGACGCAATGAAGAGCACCGCGAAAAGCAGGACGCATAGGGCGCCTGCAAGTGCGAGGCTGCGGCCTGGGCTTGCGTGAGTTTCGTTCATGACAATTCCTTTCGTTTGCTGGCTATTGTTTGCTTATGCTTCGAATGTTACCCCCCCCCGCACGAATAGGGGTCGAGAATCGGGATTCGCCTGCTGAAAAGGTTCGGTTTGGTGCTGCGGGCTGGTTCTCGCCGTGCGGCGCAGAACTCGGGTTTGATTGCAGGGTTTAAGGCTTTTGGAGAAGACGGGATTGGTGTGGGTTGGCCGGCGAGCGAAACCGCTTTGACGGGTTCCGCTCGGGCGGCTTGGTCTTAGGTTGCGAGGTCTCGGATTGGGCTCTAGGCGGTCCCAGGACCGTGTGCCAAGTTGGCAGCAGGCTGTGAGCTGGGGTTTTGCGTTAATTTCAGCAAATTAAACGAACAGCAGACGTATTCGCGGCGCACTGCCGAAACATCGTGCTCGTCATCGATTTTATTAGGCTAATTTGGCCCGGGGCAACTTAAATAAGGTAAACTAAATCTGTCTTGAAGTTTCCTGGGCCAACCAGGCAACCGCTCGACTCGGTCAGCGGGCATGGCGTCCCGTGGGCTATCCAACGGCGCGGCGTAGTCTTGGCATGGCGTCCAAGCTCCTACGTCGTGACCGGGCCCGAAATCAAAAAGGAGATTCGCATAAGCATCAAAGGGAAAATAGAATCCGTCGTCACTAGGGCCGGCTTGGCCTCCTTGGGAGTGCCTATCCCGCAGTTGACAAGCAGGAAAGCCCTTATCACCTGCGGGATAATGACTCCTGTCGTGGCCGGATACCTGGTGGTCGTGCAGCCGATCGTCACCTCGGCCGTCAAAGCCCTGCCTTTGGTCCAGGGCAGCGCTAGCAACCTTCCCGTCTACCTCGGCTACGTCCAGCAGGAGACGATGGCGAGCCTTAGCGGGCTCTCCGGATTCCTCAACATGGACTGGCTGAGCATCGCCGCCGTTCCCGGATACC
>CAVHFE010000026.1:0-24012 GCA_963635145.1 Oscillospiraceae bacterium | reverse complement strand
CACAACGACGTCATCGACACGCAGCCCCCGGCGGCCGGGCACAACGAGTTCGGCAACGCGCGCTGGCTGAGGACCCGCAAGGACATCGCCAAGGGCCTCGGCCTGAGGACCGTCAAGCTGAACGACCTCAAGCAGGGAAACATCGACAAGGCCGGCATCTACATGGGCCTTTACGGCGATGATCGTGTGCTCCTCGCCACCGACGACGAGCACACGATCATCGCGGCCCCCACGCGAACCGGCAAGACGCGCCGACTGCTGCTCCCGGCAATCGCCTGCCTCGGGCTCGCCGGGGAATGCATGTGCATCTTCGACCCCAAGGGCGAGCTCTACGGCCTCACGTCCGAGTTCTTGAAGGACAACGGCGTGAAGGTGAACCGGATCGACTTCAGCGACCCCGCCAAGAGCAACCGCTACAACCCACTCTATCGCGCCATCGTCGCCTACATGGGCGAGCAGGTGGAAGAAGCCGTTTCCGAGGGCAATGACAACCCAGTCGTGCCCGGCGGAAGCGATGATGGGGCTAAGGAGAAGAGTTCCGACGAAGCTGACGAGCCTGAAAAGGAAGAGGCTGTAAAAGGCTTGAACCAGGTGGGATTCTCCTCGAAGAAGAGCAAGAAAGCGTTCAAGGAAAGGCTCTTGAAGTTCTGCCGAGAAAGGGGAATCCTCACCGATGGCCTCGTGATCGTGTCGTCGAAGGAGGGCATGCACGCGGCTTCCGCGACGATCACCGTCACTGCCAGCGGCGGTGCGGACGTCTTGACCTGCGACTGCAACCTTAAAGACCCCAGCACATGCAAAATCCGATTAACGACCGACTGGGCGAAGCTCAGCGTCCAAGACCTCTTGGCGAGGTCGGACAACATAAGAGAGGTCATGCTCAACAGTCAGGAAGATAAGGTCGTCCACGAGTCGGCGAAATCCGACTTGGCGGACCTGGAGAGGGAGCTTCAGCACAGGCTCGAGACGGCCGAGAAGGAGGTCAAGCTCGTCGTGCAGTACATCTTCCCGCGCGACCGCGAGAACGAGGGCAACTCGTCCTTCTTCAACGACGGCGCGGAGAACCTCATCAGCATGACGCTGCACTACCTGTGCTCGCATTCGGCCTGCCCGACGGCCGCGAAGAGCATCTTCACGGCCTGCAAGCTCATATCCGAGTTCTGCCAGCCGGAGAAGCTGACGAAGTCGCCCGGCGAGGACAGGATCTTCAGCCCGTTGATCGAGGAGGTCCACAAGCTCAACTCCCGACATCCCGCCTACGCCGCGATGTCGAAGATCGACGGGTCGAAGTACCTCGGCGACTTCATCTCCACCGCCTCAGGCAAGCTGACGCCCTACACCTCGACCTCGGTGGCCAAGATGATGTGCGGCACCGACATGCCGCTCGACAAGCTCGCGGACGAGCCCACGGCGACCTTCATCATCGTCCCGAACGGCGAGGACACCTTCAAGCAGACCGCACAGCTCTACGTGAACCAGCTCTACACGACGCTGACGCAAAGGGCCTCCGAGCTCGGCGGACGGCTCCCCCACCGCATGAACATCATCGGCGAGGAGTTCAAGCAGCTGCCGCGCTTCGACAACCTCGACGAGAGGCTCTCGCTCTGCGCCGGCTGGGGAATCCGATGGACCATCGTGCTCCAGTCGATCACCCAGCTCCAGTCCGCCTATTCCAAGGAGGACGCCGCGACCATCATGGAGAACTGCGGCACCAAGGTCGTCCTTCGCGCGGGCACCGCGGAAATGGGCAAGTACGTCGAGGACCTGTGCGGCGACTACACCATCGCCACCAAGGGCACCTCGGCCTCCAAGGCCCCCACCGGCTTCACCCACACCTCGGTCAACGAGTCGGAGTCGCTTCGCGGCAGGAAGCGAATCCTGTCGGCCGAGGCGCAGAGGTGGAACCCCGACCAGGGCGTCATGGTGCTCAAGGCCGGCTGCATGCCCGCCTGCTCGACTTTGCCTAGGCTCGAGAACACGCCGTTCAACGAGATCCTGGGGCTCGGCGACGAGAGGCACAACCAGCTCAAGACTGAGAAGGCCCGCGCCGTCGCCGCGCACGACGAGCTCATCGACCTGCCCAGCTGGAGCATCGAGCTGAACAAGAAGAGCAGGGTTTGGGAAAACGGCGAGCTCAAGACCTATACCGACGAGCAGCGCAAGGCTCTGAGATCCAAATACCTTACCCGCCTTTACCACGACTCGAAGCGCAGGCAGGAGAAGAAGGACGACGAGCCGGAACCCGAGGGCAAGCACGCCAAGAAGGGCTCGGGCGGCAATAAGGAAATGGAAATGAGGGCTCAACAGGAGCCCGAGCGGAAGATAACCGGAGTCATTTAAAACGCGCCGGCAAGGCGCATGGAGATAGGAGAAGGCATGGTCCCAACCTCAACGACATTGGCAACCGCGACCACGGTCGCAGCCGGCAACGTGATGGTGCACACCTTTGCGAAGGACAACCCGATCACGAGCGTCTTCAGCAAGGCGCAGTCCGACGTCCTGCAACCGATCCTGACCGGCATCCTGATCGTCATCGCGACGATCGCCGTCATCGTGCTCGTGAAGGACGTCATCGCGGCGGCCACCTCCGATCAGGGAATGGAGCAGAAGAACCACATCAAGGCGGCGGTCATCGTGCTCGTCGCGTGCCTGCTCTTGGGATTCCTCCCGCAGCTGATCAACTGGTTCATCAGCATCGGCGGCTCCGCGAACGGCTACGCCACCGCGTCCTTCGGAAAGTGAAACCGGCGCTCACGGCCTGTGTGCCAAGTTGGCAGCAGGCCGTGAGCTGGCCTTATACGTTGAAAACCATCGAAAGGCAGGAAGATGGAAGGTGAAAGGAAGCTGGTCCTCTGCAAAGGGGACCTGACGATGCTCGCGGCCGCCGTGGCGGTGGCGAGCCTTCTCATGCTCGCGACCGCGCGCCCGGCATACGGCGTCACCGTGCTCCAGCTCATCAACGACGGGCCGTTCATGTTCGTCGCCCAGTTCCTACTCGAGCTGATCCAGAGCGTCGTCGACGAGGTCATGATCCCCTTGTGCGGCACGATGTTCTCATGGTCCACGGACTACCTTTCCATCCCCTACGTCAACACCGTCATCATCGGGCTTCAAGCGATCTCGGTGACGGCCGTCATCGCGCTCCGAGTCGCCAAGGGCATCACGAGCGGCATCCTCCTGAACGGCGGCAACAGGGAGGCGAGCATCGGCGAGTACGTCTACACCTCGATCCTCGCGGTCATCATCGTCGCCATCATGCCGTTGCTTTGCAACCTGGTCATCCATTTCGGCAACCTCATCTTCAACGACGTCGTCAAAGGCGGCACCGTCGAGAACTCGCTGTCGTGGATGTCGCTTGAGGACTTCAACTTCGACGAGGACGTCTCGGCTGGCGGCGGCGATGCGCTCGTGCACACGATGCTCTGGCTCTCAATCGGCACGATCCTCATGCTGGCGCTCATCGTTGCCGCCGGCTACCAGTTCGTCCGCAGGCAGGTAGAAATGCTCGTGATCTCGCTGATCGGGCCCTTGGTCGCCGTCTACGCCGCGACCGAGAACGACAACAACCAGGTCTACGAGCTCTTGCGCAAGCTCTTCGGCCTGTGCTGCCTGATGTGGATTCAATACCTGCTCATCAGGATCGCGCTCGAGTTCGGGCACTCCTGGGTCAACTACGCGGCCACCACCAGCGCGAGCTCGCTCGACTCGCAGATGCTCGCCACCGCCATGTTCTCGGGCGAGGGCGCCGAAAGGCTCCTTTTCACCCTCGCATTCTTCGGGGCGGCGCTCACTATGCCGAACCTCCTCGACCAGTTCACCACCGCGAGCGGCGGCAGCCGAATCGGCGGCGTGGTCGTGAGCGCGGGCGTCACCCGCGCGATAGGAGGCGCGACGAAGGCGCCCGGCAAGATGGCGGGCGGGACCGTCAAGACCTCCGGCAAGGCGGTCAAGTTCGGCGTTGGCAGGATCAACGGCGGCTCCGGCAAATAGCGGGCCTGGAAGAAAAAGGAGATCCCAATGGGCAAAACGGCTCTTGAGTGGATCGGCGGCATACAGCCCGCGATCCTCATAATCCTCGCGAGCAGCGCGTGCATAGCGATCCTCGCGGCGATCGTCCGATATTTCGCCTACGAGCACGGGCGCGGGGACGTGACCACGATGTCCACGCGCGTCATGCACGTGTTCGGCTACATCCTCGTCATCTGCGCGCTCGCATTCGGCGGCATGACGATCGCCAAGTCCTTCGAGAAGGCGGCCTACGTCGACGACGTCAACGGCAACACCGGCAAAGCCGTCATCCCCGACAAGTACCAGGTGAAAGGAGACAAGACGCTCGGAGACCTCATCAAGGCGGCGACCGAGGAGAATCAGAAGAACAGGGAGGACGAGGCCGGCAACGTCTATAGCCTCTCCGAGTTCCCGACCCAGTACGGCAACGCCGCGTCCTCGAACGACTACGACAAGATGCGCACGCTGCTCGCCGAGCTGGTCGAGATAGCGGACGGCAACAGCTCCACGGACTCCAAGAAGAGCGCGAAGAAGTACCTGAAGGCCAAGACGGGCATGAGCCTCTCGTCGGCGAAGAAGAAGCTGACCGAGTCCAACGGCACGAAGGTCCTCAACATCGACGACGCGACCTTGGAGAAATACAAGAACAAGTGAGGCCTGGCACGAAGGTCTGCTGCCAAGTTGGCAGCAGGCTGTGAGCTGGGGTTTTAGGCTAAAACCATCTGAAAGGCAGGAAGAAGATGGCTGAAAACGACGAACATTCGAAAGGGCGTGGTGCCGCATGGAGCAGGTGACGCGCCCCATCTTCACGCCGCTGAGATCGAGATTCTCGGTGTTCGGGATACCGGCCGGGAAGTTCGTGGCGATGATACTGATAGCGGTCGCCGGAGCCGTTCTGGCGACCTTGCTCACCCAAGCTACCCACAGCGTCGAGGTCGCCTACGACGAGGACGGTCTGAAGAGCCTCTACGCCGAGTACACCGAGACCTTGACGGCGCTCGACGAGCTCGAGGTGAAGAGGGTCGCCGCAGACGCATCGAGCTACGACGAGCTCTCCTTGTCGAACTCCGACGAGGAGGTTATCGAGAAGGCCGAGGAGGCAGGCATCGAACCCGGCATGTCAAGCGACGACATCATCGAGCTTCTCCCGGCCTATCAGGTCGTCGAGGAGCCGATATTCCCCCGAATCCCGACCTACGTCGTGCTCGTGGCCCTGCCCGTCGTCGTCATGTTCCTCCTGTTCGTCGAGATCAACCGAACGAACGTGCTTCGGGAGCTGCGACGGATGACCAAATGGTCCCAATCTCAGAAAGCCTACAAGTCGCTTCCCATCGACTACGTCGAGCGCGAGACGGGGGTCGGCTACTGGGACGCCCTCGCCAAGACGGTCAAATCCGAGAGATAAGGTGAAAGAGGCGGTCCCGGGACCGCGCATGCATTAAAATAGGGGAACTCCCCGCTGAAGGCCTGCTGCCAACTTGGCAGCAGAGCGTGAGCTGGGGTTTTAGGCTAAAACCATCTGAAAGGCAGGAAGAAGATGGCCAAGAAGAAGAAAGGCGGCGAGGCTGCGGCGCAGGAGAAGCTCGCGCAGGACCTCATCCCCTTGGACACCATAGACGGGTCGCTCATGCGGCGCTCCGACGGGGCCACGCTCGTGGCGGTGAGGATAGAGGGCGTGAACGACTCCCTCTTCACCTACGAGCAGCGACTTGAGGAGGCGGACAGGCTCAGGGACGCGCTCGTGTCCGTCATCCACCCCGCGAGCATCATCAAGGTCCCCAAGGCGATCGACGCCAACACGCAGCTCGTGGCCATCGATAAGGAGATCGCGAAGCTCCGCCGGGAGATCCGCGAGGAAGGCTACGGCGACGGGCACCCGTCGCACACCAGGCTGCGGCTGCTCGAGGAGCGCCTGCGCCCGAAGGCCGAGCTTGAGGCCACCAGCGGCGACCGAGTGATACACCCGACATACATCGTCTTCGAGATCAAGAAGAAGCTCGATCCCAAGATGGGGATGAGGGACGTGAGGATCTTCGTCAAAAGGGCGCAGGACATGGGGCTCACCCAAACCCACATCTGCACCCACGACGAGACCGTGGAGCTGCTGCAGCTCTATTTCACCCCCCGGAACATCAACCCCCAGGCAACGCGCGGGAACATGCCCGTGATGCCAGAGATGAGGCGATAGCATGGCCAGGATAGGAACCAGGAAGAAAGATCGCGAGGCCGCCGAGGAGAACGCCCGGATCGTAAACCGCACCAAGAACGCGCTGCTCAAGAACGCCTTCACCCCGCATCTTGCGGAGAGCCCGAAGTACATCGAGGTCGACGACCAGTTCTGCTCGGTGCTCACCATCAACGACTTCAGGAGCGAGGTCGGCGTCGGCTGGCTCGACTCGCTCCTGCAAGAGCCGAACATGCCCGTGACCATCAGGCTCGAGCCGGCGTCTACCGCAGAGATCAAGGACTCGGTGGACATGCACACGAAGCAGACCAACGAAGGCCTGCTCGGGTCGCACAAGACCGCGTCCCAGATCAACGACCTGGAGCGCGAGCAGAGGCACGGCCTCGAGATCCTCGACATCATGGGCGATGCGAACGAGAAGTTCTTCATGGCGACCGTCACGGCGGTCGTGCGCTCGGAATCGCCCGAGACCTTGTCGAACGACGTGTCGTACCTTCGCAGCGCCATCGAGGGCGACGGCATGCGCTTCAAAAGCATCAACTGGAACCATCTGACCGGGCTTCTTGCGGCATCGCCCTTGAGGCTGCCCGACCCGGACGGCATGGCGCAGTGCGCCCGCCCCTTCCCCGCGTCCACCGTGGCCTTCTCGCTCTTCAACCAGGAGAGCGGCCTGGACGACGGATGCGGCCTGAACCTCGGGCAGGACGACGCGCGCGGCATCGTGCGCATCAACACCGCGCAAAGGACCCCTTTGCGCCATAACTCGAACATCGTCATCCTCGGCGGATCCGGCTCGGGCAAGTCGACGCTCGCCAAGGACATCGTCCTGCAAGAGCACGTGCACTACGGCTCGCGCATGATAATCCTCGACCCCGAGGGCGAGTTCAACCACCTGGTGCGGGCATTGGGCGGCGAGGTCGTGGCCATCGGCTCGACGTCGGCCGCCAAGATCTCTCCTTTGCAACCGCGCGCCATCGTCGCGGACACCGACAAGGAGACCGGCGCGGGCGACGACGCGGACGACACCTCCGACGTAGCGGACGAGCTCGTCCTGCAATCGACGATCCCCTTCGCCAAGAACTTCATGAGCCTGGCTTTCGGCATAAAGCGCGAGCAGCTCGATCTCTTGGAGGTCGGCCTGATGCACGCTTACGCCAAGTACGGCATCACCAAGGACACGACATTCGCTGAGTACGAGAAGAAGGGGCTCACCTACCCCATCATGAGCGACGTCTACGACTCGCTCATCACCTGCTCTGAGAAGCTCGACCCAATCTACTCGGCGGAGTTCAAGCGCCTTGCGCTCGCCCTGCGCTCGGCCGCGCTCGGCATCAACGCGGACATGTGGAACACGCGCTCGACGTTCTCGCTGAGCAACGACATCGTCTCCTTCGACCTTCTGGGCCTGCCCGACGACGACAAGCTCAAGGCGGCCTGGTACTACAACATCCTCACTTACACGTGGTCCGAGGTGCGCCGCGCGCCGCAGGACGGCAAGCCCATCCGCGTCGTCATCGACGAGGCGCACAACTGTGTGAACCCGCGCTTCCCCTACGTCGCCGACGACATCAAATCGCTCGTCAAGCGCATCCGCAAGCGCACGGCCGGCGGCACGCTCATAATCTCGCAGGAGATCAACGACTTCCTGGACCCGGCCATCAGGCTTCAGGGCGCGGCCATCCTGAACAACGCCACCTATAAGTTCATCGGGCAGTCGGAAGCCCAGAACCTCGTCGAGATAGCAGAGCTCTACCACCTGCCCGAAGAGCTGGTGAACCGCATCAAGAAGGCCGCGAAGGGCAACTTCGCGTGCTTCGCCGGCAGCACCGACAAGGTGTGGCTCGAGGTCATCATCGAGGACTGGATGGCGGAGATGTTCGGCACGGCGGGCGGACGGTAACGGCATGCGCGCCCACGTCAAGAGGAAGCTCCTCCTCATAATCGTCCTGCCCTTGTTCCTGACGATCATCCTCGCCGCCGCCATCGGCGGCGGGAGCGGGTCCGAGGCGTCGGCTTCGACCGGCGGGGGCAGCACCTTGGCGGAGATCGCGCTGGCCGAGTTCGAGTCCGGCGAGGCGGACGGCACCTACCATGAGAACGGCGAGAAATACTGGTCCTTCATGGGCTTCGGCGGTCGCGTGGCGTGGTGCGCAAGCTTCGTGTCCTGGTGCGCGAACGAGGCGGGCGTGGGCGAGCTTAAGAGCGCCGCTGCGGCAGATTGGGTCGGAACGCTCGTTGACAAGCATTCCGACATGATGACCAGGCATAAAAACGACGGCAGCTACACGCCGCAGGTCGGCGATATAGCCGTTTGGCGGCCTTCGGGCGCGAGCTACGACGTTCACGGCGGCAGCATGTCCCACGTCGGAATCGTGGTCGAGGTCGACGAGTCGGCTAAGAACTTCGTCACGGTCGAAGGAAACTCGTCCAACAAGGTTCGCAAGAACGGCTCCACGAACAGGGGCCACTCCTGGTCAAGCTTCACGGACAACTCCCCCGACTACTTCGTCTCGATCGAGGGGCTCTCAAACAGCACGGTCGATTTGGGCGACCCGATCGAGATTCCGGATTACACCAAGCGCGGAAACTACACCCAAGGCGCCTGCCTGAGCCAAACGCGCTCGGTCGTCTACGTGTTCAAACAGAACGTGAAGCGCTGGGGAAACTTGCAGATGACGAGCCTCGAGAACGGCTCCTCGCAGCGCATGACGCTGAGCGACAAGGCGCTCGACCTTATCGGGCACGGCAACGGCATGGCCTGCACGAGCTGGAACAACAACGAGTACCTGCTCGTCGCGCCGTCGAAGAAGTACGTCGTGGTCCTCAAGATCGAGAACTGCAAGGCGAAGCTGATCGGCAAGATCAAGACGGGCGTCTCGGTGCACGCGATCACCGTCGCCTCGTCGAGCGGCTCGACGGTAGAGTGCATCGTCGCGAACGGCTCGAAAAAGCTTAAGCGAGTGAAACTCGACCTGTCCTCCATGACCTCGAAGACGAAGGGAACCATCACAGGCTACTCGAAGGGCAACCAGGATATCAGCTATTCCAACGAATCCGGCGGCGAGTACATCTACGCCGGCTACGGCGGCTTCAACAAGAAGGGCAAGGCCGGGCACGTCGTCAAATACAAGCTCTCCGGCAACAAGCTGACGAAGGTCTGGAACAACGCCATCGAGGGCGAGCCTGAGGCGGTCATCCCCGTCACGGGCAAGATCTGGGTGGTCACCGAGGGCGGCAAGAAGTCGCTCAAGAGGAAGGACTACCTCGTGCCCTGGACCTTGGACGGGTCGGACACGAGCGCGGACACGTCGGACTCGACCGCCCAGCTCGGAAAAGGCGAGACCCGCAACGTGCCGTCGAGCGTGAGGCAGACCGGCATCATGAAGGATTACACGAACTTCGACGCGATCCGTTGGAGCCAGAGCTGCAACCAGGGCAAGGTCTTCAACCTCTGGAAACAGAAGGGGCGCAAGAACATCGGCGGCATCGCCACCATCGACGGCCGCTACCTGCTGGCGCTCCCCCAGGTCTACGGCTCCGCCGGCGATTACGTGGACGTCCGCCTGGCGGACGGCACCGTAATCAAGGGCATCATCATGGACGAGAAGCGCAAGAAGGGCGACAACGGCACCGCGACGCCCGAGGGGCACATCAAGGGCAAGAACGGCGAGATCTCGATCGTCGAGTTCGAGTGTATCAAGTCCATGGCGAACTCCGGCAAGGTTACCGCATGGAAACCTTGGCTGAAAAAGAAGGTCAAAAGCGTCACGAACTACGGTTCTGCGTTAAAATAAACGTCTAAGCATTTCTCAGTTCGCCGAAAGGGACCGTTCGGCGGTCCCAGGACCGTGTGCCAACTTGGCAGCAGGCTGTGAGCTGGGGAAACGTTTCAAAAACCATCTGAAAGGCAGGAAGTGGATGGTCAGCAAGATCAAAGGCATGAGCGACGAGGAGCTCATGCCGAGCAAACCTCGAAAAGCGAACGTCAAGCCGATCGCCGGCTGCATCGGCGCGCTGCTCGTAGTCGGGGCCGTCGGCCTGGGCGCGGTCAGCATCGCCGCCCAGCAGCCGGAGCCCATCGCGGACAAGGCAGAGCTGGCGCAGGAGGCCGCAGACAGCACGGAGGCGCTGAACAAGACGAACGCCAACAGCTCGAACAGCATCCCCAGGGGCAACTGCACGGGCTTGGAGGGCTTGAGCAAGCTGAGCGACGAGCAGACGTCCATGGCGCTGACGGCGCTCGGCGAGACCCTCGGTGCCGACTCCAAGATCGTCTTCTCGGACGTCGTCTCGGGGTCGGGAGACTCCAGCGTCGTCTACGCGCACAAGGAGAACGACGCCCAGTGGTACATCGTCCAGATCAACGATTACCGAGCCAGCGTGTCCAAGCTGACCGCCCACGTCAAGGGCGTCAACGACGCGCAATGGGAGGACGAGCAGGCAAGCTCCGAGGACGCCGGCGACACGTCCGACGGCGTCGGCGGCGGGGACGTCCCCCGCAACCGTTACGATACCAGCAAGAACATCGCGTTGAGCAACGCCGACGAGCTCGTCGGCCTGGACATCCCCGAGAAGGCCGCCAAGACGCTGCCCGCTGCGTTCGACGAGTGGGCCAAGAAGAAGCTTTTGAGCGTCGAGTCCGCCTACGCCGGCGTCTACCCCATCGACGTCAAGGCCTCGTCCGACAAGGTCAAGTTCGAGATCGACGCCGACGACGGCAACACCACCGTCGTCATCGACTGCACCTACGACGTTGCCGAGAACAAGCTCAGCTTCAAGCAGGTGAAGAAATAATGCCCAGGCCGGAAGTCAAGCCAGTCGTCGATCTGAAGTCCTTCGCCATCATCGGTGGGCTCGTCATGCTCGTCGTGACGGCGGGCTGCGCCGGTGCGCTTCTGCTCGGCGGGTCCCAGGGCGCACCCGATGAGGAGGCGCCCTCCGACGAGGTCGAGCAGACGGATTCCCAGGATAGCGGCGAGAGCGCAACCGCCGCGAACGTCAAGGACGTGGAAGGCTTGGACACCCTGAAGTTCCTCGACAGGGACGCGAAGACCGCGTTCAAGCAGGCACTTGCGTCCTACTGCTCCGACAACGAGATCTCCACGACCGAATCAAAAGTCGTCTCGTCCTCGGAGACGGATGAAAAGGCAACGTCGGCGAAGATATACCTGAGCGTCAACGAGTCCGATTACCTCATCTGCTACTGGGTCTCCGGGACGTCGAGCCCGTTCATGTTCGCTCAGGCCACTGAAAGCCAAGTGGCGGGCTTGACCGGCGGCAACGGATCGTCGTCGAGCTCAAGCGATGATGATGACGATGACGACGTCTCGGCGGACACCGCCGACGATTCGGACGACGATACCGGCTCCACCGGCAGTGCAAGCTCGTCGAGCGGTGCGGCCTCGAGCCGGACCGAGAGCTCAAGCACATCGAGCAGCTCAAGCTCTTCGACCACCTCGAGCACGTCGGGCTCGTCCAGCGGCTCCAAGAACACGAAGAGCTCCAGCAGCAAGTCGACCAAGAAGGCGGTGAGCGTGAAGAGCCCTGTCAAGGCCTCCAACGCCGAGAAGCTGGCGAAGAAGCTCCCGGAGAAGGCAGCCTACTACCTGCCGACCGTCATCGAGAACTACATGGACGGCAAAGGCGTGAGCGTCGATGGAGACGATGCCGTGATCGACTACTCATCCGTCGCGAAGTCGAAGGTCGGCTGGACGATGAAGGGCTATGTCAAGGACTCCAGCGGCAAGAAGCACTCGCTCGACATCGAGTGGAACAAGAAAAAGGAGAAATTCGGCATAGGCACGTGGTAGCGCGCCGGCCGTTTTCAACAACCATCTGAAAGGCAGGAAGACATGGACAAGGAATCGAAACGAATAGGCGTTATCTCCTCGCAGGATCACGAGGAGTTCTTCAACGACGCGCTGGCCGAAAGGCTCAACGACGTCGACGGCTGCGAGGGCGGCCTGATCGACCGACTGAACTATTATCACGACGTCAACGTCCGGACGGTCATCGTAGACGACGACATCCTGGTCGGACGACCTGACGCCGAGGACGCGCTGGTCAATTGGATCAAGACCGTCACCGCGCCCAAGGTGAACATCATCCTCTTCGTCGACGAGGCGCGCGACGAAGAGGACCCGTTCCTCTACCGGCTCGTGTCGGACGCGGGCGTGACCGACATCATGATCGCCGGCAACGAAGGCGACCCTAAGCGCCGCCTCCTGGAAATTATCGACAACGGCATGACCTTGGCCGAATACAGCCGTTGGAAAACCGACGAGAAGCCCTGGGAAGCCAAGAAGAAGGGGGTCTTCGGAAGGCTCGGACTCGGAGGCAAGAAGAAGGCCGAGAAGAAGAGCTCCAAAAAGAGCAAGAAGGCCAAGCGCAAGGAGAAGGAGGCCGACACTACCGAACTTGAAAAGGCTTTCGAAGAAAGCGCTGCTGAGGAAACCGAAAGCGACCTGCTCGACGAGGTTTACAAGGAAAAGCCCGAGGAAACGGCCGTGGTCGATGAGGAAGGCGAAGCGGATAACGACGGCACCGACGGCACGCAAGCCGCCGAGCCGGGGTCGCTCTACGACCTCGACTTCGACGACCTGGACCTGCCGAGCGAAAACGCCGAGAAGGCCGTCACCGAGGGAAAGAACGAGGCGGAGGAAACGAAGCCTTTGGACCTCTCGCAGCTGATGCTCGGGACCGACCCTGCGTTGCCGAAGGTTCCCGTCGAGGCGCCTCGTGCGCCCGAGACTGCGACCGAGGGCACCGTCCCGACGTTCGCCGGCGCAACGCAGGAGGACATCGATGCTATGGTGCCGAGGGGGCCGTGAAGGCCGGCGCCTTCGAGGCCGAGCATGAGGAATACATGAGCAAGGTCGCCGAGAACGAAGCCAAGCTTAAGAGCGAGTTCCCTGAAGGGGAAAAACCCGAAGAGGACGATGTTGAAGAGTCGGTGCAGGCTAAGTCTGATAAGACGGATTCCAATGACGGGATCGCCGGCGGCGAGCCTGAGACCGCGACCGACGACGAGCAAGAGAAGCTCGACGAGCTAGAAAAACTCCTCGAGGGTCGATTCACGCGAACCAATGAACCTGCTGACGAGAGCGGTGAACGGGAAGCCAAGACACCGGACGATGCCCAAAATGAGAACCCCGCCGAAAACGGCAGGGGAGCCGAGCTTGGTGCTGAGGCATCGGATGAAGAAACGACTGAGGTCGCCGAGGCCGGCAACGTCGACGAAGCAAACGTCAAGGGCCCGAACGGCAACCCTGAAAACGAAGCCGAGTGCGAGAGCAATGAGGCTTCCCAGGAAGCCCATGCTGGGGAGAATGCCGCCGATCCGGTCGATGAAACGAACACCACCGCCCCTGAGGCGGAAGGCGAAGAAAGTATGGAAGCGGCTGTCGAGGGCGCAACCGAGCCTGAAGCCGAGCCGCATGATGGCGAAGCCGACGCTCAGAGCGCAGAGCCCGGCGAGCAGATCGCTTTGAAAAAGGGCGGAACGAGAGGCTCCCTTATGCCCGCGGAGAACGTGGAACGCGCCGTGATGCTGGAAGACGGCAACGATGGGCTGATAGAGCTTCTCAACCAGATCAGGAACCAGGAGGACGGGCGCAGGAACAACGACAAGGTGATGCTGCCCAAGGCGCATGACAAGATCCTTGCCGTGGCGAGCACCGCCAACGGGCTCGGCTGCACGGCCTTGAGCCTACACCTGGCCAACGAGCTTGCCGACCTGGGGATGACCGTCGCCGTCGCGATGGCTTCGAAGAGGGACCTCAACCGCATGGTCGCCGGCATGAGCGAGGAAATGCAGACCGTCCACGAGTGCGGGCACCGCTGGCGCGGGTTCGACGTCTACTTCTGGGACGACGAGCGCAAGTTCGGCGACGAGTACGAGGTGGTCGTGGCCGATTGCGGCAAGCTCGACCTGACGGACACCACGCCCAACTCCCCCGCCAACCTTTTCCTCAACAAGGCCGACCAGAAGGTCTTGTTGTTCGGCGGCGCTCCTTGGATCCTGCAAGCCCCCTTGGAACTCATGCAGCGCGTCAGCCGCAAGCAAGGGGGGTCCTGGCTGCTTGCCGCCCGAGAGGTGGAACGGAACGTGCAACGTGAGTTCAAAACCCTGCTCGACACGTGGTTCACGGACGCCGAGCCTCACGTGTGGGAGGTGCCTAATCGCCCCAGGTTCTTCCAAGACGAGAAGGGTTTCGGCGACTACAAACCGGCCATCGACAAGGTCTTGAGCGAGGACGCTCGAAAGAGAGTTCGCGAAAGCGAGAAGAAAAGGGCAGCCAAAAAGAAGAAACAACCTGAGGCTTAAAGCCTTTTCATGAAAAAAGCCCCCTCCTTATGGGAAACCGTCTGCTAAAACCCTATCTTCCTGCCGGGGTCAGGCGGTTTTCCCTAGGGAGGGGGCTTTTCAGCGTTTAAACGTCGGACAGGCTGGGAGCGTCTGCAGGCTCAGTCTCGCGCAAGGGCTCCAGGAACGCCTCGAGATCCTCGTCGCTCACGCCGTCGCCCACGGTGCGCACGAGGATGTCGCGGCCGAAGATGCCGAGCGTGGGAATGACCTTCATCGCGCGAAGCTCATCATTGTGAAGCTCCTTGATCTCGGTTCCGACCTTCTGCTTCGCGCTGTGGACGAACGCCTTGGCGGATTTCCGCACGTCGCCGTCGATGGTCAGAAGGATGCGCACGTACTCGGGGCTCACCTTGATCGAATCGACGCGCAGGCCGTCGAACTGCTCGGACAGATGCCTTTCGAACCCGCGCTCGGCGGACCTGGCTATGTCGTCGACCAGGAAAGGCAGCAGCTTTCGCGTTGCGACGACGACGTCGTAGACGCCGACGACGTCACTCCCCCTTGGAGTCGTGTTTATCATGGATCGCTCCTATATATTTTGTTTACGTTCTGAATATTTAATTAAGTATAACATAATTAACAAACAGGCTCGGATGGGCTGACGAGCCGAGCTTCGCCTGGTCCCTCTTTTTTGGCACGGAAACCTTGCTGCCAAGTTGGCAGCAAGCTGTGACCTGGGGTTTTGCGTTGAAAACCGATGTTGACGCTTTACCGGGTTGCAAAGTGGCCCGGGGCAAGTGTGGGTTATAATCTGGAATGACCGATCTTGCGGCGCCCCTTTTGCGGGCGAAGCGAACAAGACTGAAAAGCACATTGACAACTTCAGACGCTAAAACGGTCAGCCATCCCGGAACCTTATAAGGTCCGCGCATGGAAGGGCGACGGCCCGGCAACGAAAGAATTGCCGGGTGACGACCCGGCGCGAACTCTTAGGAGGAAAAGAAGATGGAAGGCAAAACCGACAAGGCAAAGGCAAAGATCCAGAAGGTTTTGGCGCTCCTCGAGGGGGCCAAAACCGAGGGCGAGGCGCAGGCCGCGTCCTTGAAGCTGCAAGAGCTGCTGATGAAGAACAACCTCTCGATCGAGGAGGTCAAGGCTTCGGTCAGCGCCACGGCTGAGGTTGAAGAGCTTTCGACCGAGGTCGGGGCCGGCTCCGGCACGAACTGGAAATGCCATCTTGCCACGGTCATCGCGGAAAACTACCGCTGTGACAACTTCGTCCGTCGCTTCAAGACGAACGGCCGCGAAACGGGCAAGCACGTCGTGTTCGTCGGCGAGACTGAGGACGCGAAGATGGCCGAGAAGGTCTTCATCGTGACCTTGGAGGTCGCATCGCGACTCTTCAAAAAGTGGTGCAAAGACACCCGAAGGGTCAAGAAGTCGCTCTTCGAGGCGAAGATGGCCACGTTCCCGGAGCTTCGTTTCTGCAAGTTCTCCTGGACGCCCAGCTCGGCAGAGCGCAACGGGTGGTACGTCGGCTTCGTCAACGGACTCGCCGACGCGTACCGCGAACAGGTCGCGTCCGACCAGGAGCTTGCCATGGTGCTCGTGACGCCCACGAGCGTGCGCGAGCACATGGACGATCTTCGCAAGGACTTCTCCAGGCCCAGGCGCTCGACCGCGAAACTCGACGGCGCAGCCTACAAGTCCGGCCTTGCAACCGGGCAGTCATACGGCACCGGCACGGCGCTCGCCTGCTAGAAGGTCTTCGGCCGCTTCTTTCCCAGGAAGAGAAACCGGGAGCTTAAACGAGGCTCCCGGGGTGAAACTGGGAGCCTTTCTATATACGAAAGATCGATGGAAAGGAACAAGAGAATGGTCAAAGGACTTTCGAAGTCAAGCTTCAAGAAGGGCTTGAACTGCAAAAGGGCGCTGTGGCTCGACCGCCATAAGCCTGAGCTCGCCGACGAGAAGCTCGGCGACAAGACGGCTGCGATGGGAACCGAGGTCGGAGAGCTGGCTCGTGAAGTCGTGCCGGGAACCGTCCTCGCCGATGTTTGGCGACCGGAGGACCCGAAAAGGCTCGCAAAGGCCGCGGAACGCACCAAGGAGCTGATCTTGGCCGGATGCCCCTGCATCGCAGAGGCGACGTTCTTCTTCGAGGGCCATAAATGCCAGGTCGACCTACTTGAAAAGGCAGGCGAAGGCTGGGCGCTCGTCGAGGTCAAGTCCGCGACGAACGTCTGGGCGAACAAGGCGAAAATGAAGGTTCGAGAGGATTACCTGCTCGACATCGCCTTCCAGACGTGGCTGCTCGAAGGGGCCGGCGTGAAAGTCGAGAGCGCGTGCCTCATGCACCCGAACTCCGACTACCGCCTTCACGGGGCGCTCGACCTTGACGAGTATTTCACCAAGGAGGACGTCACGGCCTTCGCTCGCAACCTGATTGCCAGCGAGGTCGTCCCCAACATCGCGCCGCTGCTCGCCGTCATCGACGCCGGCAACGAGCCCGATGCCGTGCCCGGCGCCTGCTGCTGCTCGCCCAAGTGCCCTTACCTGGGGCACTGCCTACCCGCAGTCTACTGCGAGGACTCGATCCTCCAGGTGGGCGGCATGAGCCGAAAGAAGGCCATCGAGGAGATCCGGAAAGGGATCGCCACGATGAGCGATTACCTGCACGAGCAGAACCTTATCGAGGTCGGGCTTCTCGGCGGCACCAAGAAGGGCAAGCCGATGGCTCAGGCAACGAGGCTTCAGCTGCTCGGCAAGAAGTCAATCGACGAGGCACGTCTGGCCAAATGGCTCGCACCGCTCGAGGGAAAGACGCTCTATTGGCTCGATTTCGAGACTTGGCAGCTGCCCATCCCCCGCTTCGAGGGCGACAAGCCTTGGGAGCAGGTGCCGTCGCAATACTCGCTGCACGTCACCTTGCCCAACGGCAAGGTGCGGCATTCGGAGCATCTGGCGGAGCCGGGCCGAGACCCTTGGCGCGACATCGCCGAGGCCCTGTGTCGCGACATCCCCGCCGGATCGACGACGATCGCGTACAACAAGTCGTTCGAACGCGACCGCATCCGTGCGATGGCGGCGAAGTTCCCCGACCTGAGCGGGCACCTGCTCGCGATCATCGGGGAAGACGAAGAAGGAGACGCGCAAGGCAAGCTCGTGGACCTGATCGACCCGTTCCGTCAAGGAATGGTCTGGCTGCCCGCCATGGGCGGCTCCAAGTCCATCAAGTTCACCTTGCCGGCCCTTTTCCCGGACGATCCGGGGCTCGACTACCACAACTTGCCGAACCATGCCGAGAACGCGCCTTTGGTGCAGAACGGCTCCATGGCAATAGACGCCTTCGCGGCGATGTGGGACATGGACGACCCGGCATTGGTCGAGGCGACCAGGGAGAACCTGCTTCGCTATTGCGAGCTGGACACCTGGGCGATGGTCAAGATCTGGCTGAGGCTCAGGGATTGGGCGCGGTTCGACCCGATGCCCAAGCTCAAAGCCGAGGCCACTTGCCCCGAACACGCCGGTTGCGCGCTGCGTTAAGGCCAACTCCAGACCCAGGAGCCCAAACCGGGAGCTTAACGAGGCTCCCGGGGTGAACCTGGGAGCCTTTCTGTATGGAAAACCATCTATGGAAAGGATAGAAAAATGAGCATGGAAGACGCCAGGAACGCTGCGATCGATTGGCAAGAGGCCTTCGAGCGGAAGAGCATGAGCTGGGGCGAGCTTGCCGAATGGCAGGCCTACTTCACCGAGCTCGGCGCTCGTTTCGGGCTGCTCGACGAGTTCCGTGAGAACGGGATCTGCTAGACAAGCAGCGGTTTCGATCCACGCCTAGTCGGCTAGGCCCCCAACCCAGGGTCACGGGAACCTTAAAGGAGGTTCCCGAACTGGGGACCTCCTTTTTGCAATGAAAATCGAAAAAAGGAGAAAAGGAAATGGCTAACAACTGCGGATACGACATGATGATCACCGGCCCCGACCACGAGACGGCGTTAAAACTCGCCAACGAGCTCAAGGATCTTGGGCGGGTCTTCGACGTCTATCTGACGGACGATTGGGGCACCTGCCGGAGCGTCAGGGTTCAGGGCGACTGCGCTTGGTCGCTCGACTCGTCGCTGAACATCAGCCGTGGCCATTGGCACGGCAAGCCGATCCCCTCGCCCTTTATGGACTTGGTCGAGAAGCACGGCATCACGCTTGAGGCATACGCCGAAGAGCTGGGCTGCGAGTTCATGGAGCACTACCTGATCCGTGACGGGAAGCTCATCTGCTCGGAAGAGTGCCCCTACGGGCAGCTCGATCTTTGGGATGAAGGTCTCACCCAGGAAGAACTCGAGGACCTCGCGCACGAGTGGAACTTCCCGAACGTGGAGGCGATGCTCGAATACGAGGACGACGGCTACGTTTACCTCGGCGGCTACGATTACGATTTCGATTTCAAGCCCGCCACTCCCAGGGGCAACGTCCCCAACGAGCGGTTCGTCTGCGAAATGAATTAGAGGTTATCATGTTGATGACATCTTTCACCAACCCGTTAACGGAGGCCGTAATGGCGAAAATCGAGGTTTCGGTTCTGGACGTTTCTGATGAGGTCTTGAAACGTTACGACGCTCTTGCCCGTAAATACGGGCAGAGCCGCGAGTTCTTCATGTCGAACGCCCTTGAGACCTCGATCGACCGTCTGGAATTCGAGTTCGAGATTCTTCAGGACTCGAAAGACATCGCTTCCGGCAAGCTAAAAACCTATTCCGCCGATGAGGTGGGTGAGCTGCTTGGCTTGGAAGATTGAGTACACGGCGAAGGCTGTAAAATCCTTGAGCAAACTCGACAAGCCGTTGGTAAAACGGATTCGAGCCGAGCTGGACGCCATTGCCGGCCTTGACGATCCGCGGCTCCGTGGCAAAGCCTTAGAGGGAAACCTCAAGGGCTATTGGCGATACCGAATCGGCGATTATCGCGTCGTTTGCGAGATCAAAGATTCCGAAATGGTTATCTATGCCGTCAAGGTCGCGCACCGCCGCGAGGTTTACGCGCGATAGCATCCCCTACCCAGGGTCACGGGAGCTTCTTCGGAAGCCCCGTGGCCGGGGCTTCCTTTAAGATAAAAAAGGAATGGAAAAGGAGACATGATGAACACCGACAAAACGTTCAGGCTGCGCGGCGATATGTGGACGTTCCGCGACGGCCGTACCTACGATTGGGACGGGCTCGTGGAGCTTCTCTTCGCCGAGAACGAGCTTTACCCTTGCTGGTTCAGCTGCGAGATCCGGAAAACCGGGGAAGCGCATGGCGTTCTCGACTACGTCGAGGCCCTGATGCGCGACGGCCTCCTCGAGGTCGTCGGCTGACCTAAAGCGTCTGAAAGGCTCAACGTGCTTGGGACCGGGCTTTGCCTGGTCCCTCTTTTTTGGCACGGAAATCTTGCTGCCAACTTGGCAGCAGGCTGTGACCTGAGGTTTTGCGTTGAGAACCGATGTTGACTCTTTACCGGCTTATCTGGTGGTCCCGGGCAAGCGTGCGGTATAATCTGGGTTGACCGATCTTGCGGCGCCCCTTTTGCGGGCGAAGCGAACAAGACTGAAAAGCACATTGACAACTTCAAACGCTTAAAACGGTCAACCATCCCGGTATCCCCTTCAAGGGTCCCGCGCATGGAAGGGCGACGGCCCGGCAGTAAAAGAATTGCCGGGTGACGACCTGGCGCGATTCCTTAGGAGGAACCAAGATGGAAGGCATGGAACGTAGGCATATCTTCAGCTTCCACTGGGAGCAGGACTCGGAAGGTAACTGGTATTGCGCCTGCTGCGACGAGCCTGTAGAGCCCGGCGAAGGTTGCAGTAGTTATGAGAATGCGCCGAGCTGGAACTACTGCCCCAACTGCGGGCAGCCCATGGACGGCGAGCCCGTCTTCAACCGCGATTTCTGGGCCGAGGAATACATCTTCGTCTAGCCCCAACCCAGGGTAACGGGAACTTCATCAGGAGGTTCCCGGACTGGGAACCTCCTTTTTCGATAAAAACGTCAGGAAAAGGAGATAGGAAATGGACGTGAACATCCAAGGCAAGGAAGTCGATGCGAAGCTCGACCTCCCTGAAGAGGAGAGCGAGTGCTGGCATGCGCTGGCGATGCACATCTTCAGCCATGCCAATGTCCCCGAAGAGGGCGAGAGGCCTTTGAAGATCGAGGTGTCGAGCCCTTACGGGAGCGGGACCGTCAGCTTGCGGGCCCGCGGAACCTGGTTCGACGTAGACGGCAGCGAGAAGCTCGCGCCGTTCGTCACCTACGACGGAGACGACATCTGCCCGGTCCAGGACTTCGAGAGCTATGAGCCGAAGCACTACGTCTTCTGCTCGCCGCTCTCCCCTGGCGGGCACGGCAGCTATAAGTTCTACCAGATGGACGTCGACGAGTTCGGGCTGCTGCAAACGCGCTACGGGCGCGTCGGCGGCGGCATCGACGAGCTCTTCGGCGGGCACGCCGGCAAGGCCCGGAAGGGCAAGCCGGTCGAAAGCTCGCTTTACTGGCTGCGGCACTTCGAGAAGCTTGCGAAGGGATACGTGGACCTCAGCTCCGTCTGCTTAGGCGGCACGGAGGCCGAGTTCGCGATCCTCGGCATCACGCCGAGCAAGTTCAAGCTGCTCCAGAAAGGCGGCGTGGAGACCCTGGCGGACCTGCTCAGCTGCGATCTCGAGTCCGTGAAGGGGCTTGGGAGCGCGACCGCGGGCAAGATCAGGGCGTCCATCGAGGCGCTCGGCCTGCCGCTGCTCGACGACGAGGAGGAAGCGCCGAAGCCGAAGGCGACGGAATCCTACGACCCGGAGGCGTCGGCGGACCTCTACGAGCTTTTGCAAGGGCAGTCGGAGCACGTCATCGACCGATACGTCGACAACGGCTGCAAGCCGACCTTGGCCATGGTGTCGAAGTCGCGCAGCCTGCTCTCAAGGCTCGCAAGCGCGCCGGACGTCGAGGCGGCAAACCGCACCGTCCGCGAGCTCATGTGCGTCTCGCCGCGCAAGGCGGACGTCGTCGCCGACTGCATGATCTCGGGCATCGACGAGCTCGATGCCGCCGTCGCCCGAGAGACCGCGTTGGCGGACTCGCTCATGGCATCGCTCGTGAAGGGGCTGTCGCTGCCGGTCGAGGCCGACGGCCGCACCGACTTCAACAGCCTCGGGATCGACGTCAGGGCGGCAAGCGAGGAGGAGCGCCGAGAGGTGCTCGACCTCATGCACGACCCGTACTCGGGCCGCGACGAGGGCAACTTCGCCGATCGCGTCGAGCGGGTCTGGCGAATCGCCCCTGCCGCCCGGCTGGAGGCATACGAGTCCTACAAGGCGAAGCGTGGGATCAAGGAGGAAAAGCTCCTTTTCCACGGGTCGTCCTTCGGCTCCTGGTTCTCCTGCGTGAGCACCGGGCTTTCCACGCGCTATGCGGGGAAGTGCGGCTCGTCGCTCGGCAAAGGCCTTTATTTCGCCAACCAATTTTTGAAGTCGTCCCGTTACACGGACGGCTCCACGTACCGCACCGACCTCAGCCGTAAGCGCCTGGCCTACGTCGGCGTCTATGACGTCGCCTACGGCAAGCCTTACGAGGTCTCGCGCTCCGATTGGACCCTCAACCAGGCCAAGATCGGCGAGTGCGACTGCGTCCACGCCTACCGCGGAGACGGGTACAGCAACGACGAGATCGTCGTCTACGACGACGACGCATGCGTCATCAAATACCTCGTCGAGTACCGCAGCTAGCGGCTCCCCCAGCTTACAAGGGCTGTTGAGCATATAGGAGGCCTTACCCTTCCCAACATCGATTCGGTTGGGGAGGTAAGGACCCCGACCATGCAAAGAAGGAGAGTACGAAATGTACGCAACCGTCATCACCCGCAACACCGAGCACGTCGAGCTGAACGCCTGCTGCGCGAAGGCCGGCGACTTCGTCGCCATCGCTTACATGCACGGCGGCATCGCACGTCAGGACTTCGGCATCGTGTCCGAGGTCATGGACGAGAACCCCTACGGCAGCGACGACCGCTGCGGCTACGTCGTCAAGGTCGTGGAGAAGCTCTCCGACCCCGAGGCCGAGGTGAGGAAGGCCGCCGCCAAGATGGCGGCCGAGGCCGAGGCCGCGGAGCTCGAGAAGTCCATCATGGACGAGCTCGAGCGCACGGCGCATTTGAAGGCCGTGTTCGCGGTGGCGAAGGGCAACCCTGAGCTGCTCGCGAAGCTCGACCGCCTGGCCGAGCTTCGTCCCGACGACGCGGCGCTCGCGAAGCTCGTGAGCGAGGGCGACACCGAGCCGTCCATCACCCACGAGCCTGTCTTCCTCGAACCTGAGGACGCGATCTAGGCATAGCCTAGCCCCTGCCCAGGGTCACGGGAACCTTGAAGGAGGTTCCCGGGCCGGGGACCTCCTTTTCATTTAAAAACTCGATGAAAAGGAAACGAAATGAGGGACAACAGATCGATGTACAAAGTCGCCGCTCGCGCGCATTCCATGGCGATGAACCTGGACATACCGTTCGGGGCTGCCTGGCAGATCAGCCAGTGCATGTCGAAGGCGAAGTGGAAAACCGAGGAAGAGGCGCAAGAGGTCGCGGACAAGTACGGCCAGAAGGTCTACCGTTGTGACATCTGCGACATGTGGCACTGCTCCTCCCGTCATGACGAGGAGGAATAGACATGCTGCTCACGGTCATAAACATCCTTCTCGTGTGCTGGCTCGCCGGCATCGTCATCAAGGTCGTCTGCGGGATGCAGGGAATGCACCAGACGAGCCTTGAGACGCGCCAACAGAAGCTCATGCTGAAGCAGATGAGGGACAGCTTGGAAATGCAGAAGCAGTTTCAGGCCCTTCAGGCTCAGCAAGCGGCGCAAGCCGCGGCTCCCGCCGGTATGAACGCCCAGCCGGGCGAACAGCGGCAGGAAGCCGCACAGGCCAAGGGGAATCCGGCTGAAAAGGATTTCCTCTACGACCTGTAGGCCGACGACCTAGGCGCAGCCTAGCCCTAACCCAGGGTCACGGGAACCTTAAAGGAGGTTCCCGGGCCAGGGCCTCCTTTTTCGTGCTAGAGGAAAAAGGGAAACAGCCTACCTCCAGCCGCTTGCCGACAAGGGACTCTTCGACTCCGTCAAGCCCATCTGTCACGGGCATGTGGTCAGCTGGAACGAGGATATCGACTTCCCCGCTGATTTCCTTTACGAAAACAGCGAGCTTGGCTAACCGAAACAGCTTCCTCGGCCGTATGGCTGAAAGGGACTCCGGTTGACTGACCGAAAGCGCCTGAAAGGGACAACGTGCTTGGGAGTAGGCTTCTGCCTGCTCCCTCTTTTTTTGGCACGGGAACCTTGCTGCCAAGTTGGCAGCAGGCCGTGAGCTGGGGTTATGCGCTGAAACCTGCTCACGAGGGGCCGCTTTACGACACCGCGGGGCATCAAAAAGCGGATAGAAGGTCGCGGGATTTAACTATGTTATACTTAATTTAATCAGTGAAAGCGCATTTGAGAACAGG
>CAVHFE010000025.1:0-26057 GCA_963635145.1 Oscillospiraceae bacterium | reverse complement strand
GCCTTGCCGGCGGCGACGACGGTTGCCTCGGACAGGATGCGGTTGATCTCGATGATGCGAGCCTCGACCTGAGCCTGCTCGTTCTTGGCGTCGTCGTACTCGGAGTTCTCGGAGATGTCACCGAACTCGCGGGCGACCTTGATGCGCTCGCCGATTTCGGCGCGCTTCTCGGTTTCCAGGTAGCGAAGCTCTTCCTCGAGTTTTGCCTTGCCTTCTTCGGTGAGAATGTAATTGTCCATGTTTCCTCCGGCCACGTGCGTGGCGCTTTACTCGTTGGGCTTAACGTCAAAATGCGCCCCTCTGAGGGGCGCTTGGTTACCAGCTTGCTTGGCGCTATTCGGCGCTTTCCTTCTCGGCTTGCTTGGCGCTGGGGGCAGGCTTGCTGCCGGGCGCGGGCTTGTCGATGACCTCGACCAGCTCGGCTGCCTCGGTGGGCTGCTGCTTGGCCTGGGATTCCTCCTCGGCATCCTTTTTGCCAGCGCCCATGCCCTCGCGGAAGTTCTTGATCGCCTTGCCGAAGGCGGTACCGAGCTTGGGCATGTTCTTGGGTCCGAACACGAAGAACACCAGGAAGATGACGATGGCGATGATTAGGATTTCAAGGCCGCCGAAAGGTCCGATTTTCATATAAGCACCTCCATTAAGGAAGACGGATAAACTGCCGCCCGAAGGGGACCGCTTCACCTTATCAAAAAAGGACAGTGCCCTTGTACGGGCACTCCCCTAACGGTTCATGGTCGGGATGACAGGATTCGAACCTGCGACCTCTGCGTCCCGAACGCAGCGCTCTACCAAGCTGAGCCACATCCCGTTGTCAACGCGAGCGAAACGCTCGCAGCAAGCGCGTGATATATTAGCACATTTGACGCGCGGAAAAAGCGGCCCACGAGGGGCCGCTCACAAGTTATCTACGAACTAGTAGCGCACGTACCACATGTTGGAGGGAACGGGCGAGATCTTAACCACGTCACCCGTGTGGGGAGCGTGAATCATCATGCCGTTGCCGATGTAGATGCCAACATGGCCGCTACGCACGCAGACGTCGCCGGGCTTGGGGTTGGAGACCTTGGTCCAACCGCAGGCGGTGCCGGAGGTCATCCAACGGCCGGTGGTGCCGCGCAGGCAGTAGCCGACCAAGCCGGAACAGTCGAAGGTGGACATGCCCGTTGCGCCCCAAACGTACTTCTTGCCCAGCTGAGCGTAGGCACGGGAAACGACGGTGCTGCCGGAAACGCTTTGAGATTTGTTGCTCGAAGCGCTGGAATCGGAACCGGAATCAGTGTTGCTGGAAGAAGAATCGGAATCGTTGGAGCTGGAATTGTTGGCAGCGGCGGCCGCGGCCTCGCGCTCGGCCTTGGCGGCAGCTTCCTGCTCGGCCTTGGCGGCAGCGGCGGCCTCCCTGGCCTTGCGCTCTTCCTCAGCCTTTTCCTCGGCAAGGAGTTTCTTGGCTTCCTTGCTCAACTTCTTATAAGAAGACTCGGCCTTGCTTGCAGCTGCGGCAGCTTCGGACTTGGCGGTCTTGGCGGCAGCGGCCTGCTTGGTGGCTTCCTCGGACTGCTTCTTAGCCTCGGCGGCCTGCTCGTCGAGTTCCTTCTTGGCGGTTTCGAGCTTGGTGCGTGCTTCCTTGGTCTCGGAGACCAGCTCGGCGTCGTTTTCGTTCAGGGTCTCAAGCAGCGACCAGCTGGTTGCGAACTCCTCGAAGGAGGAAGAGCCCAACAGAACGTCGATGAAGTTGTTGCCACCGGAGCGGTACATCGAGCGGGCGCGCTTGCCCAGCTGCTCCTGATAGCCTTCGATCTTCTTGGTTTCGCTGGCGATTTCCTTTTTAGCCTCGTCGACTTTGTCCTCGGCCTTTTTCTGGGCCGACTTGGCTTCGTCGCGGGCAACGACGGCGTCGTTGTAAGCCTCGGACTTCTGCTCGGCGACATCGTAGAGCTCGTTCATCTTGTCTTTGGCCTGGTCGGCCTCGGCCTGCTTTTCGGCGGCGGTTACCGCGTAGGCGCTGTCGAAGTTGACGGGCAGCGACAAGCCGGTGCACAAAATCAAAGAACATGCAGCACATGCAATGGAGCGTTTATTGAGGTTTTGCAGATGCTCGATCATCGTTTTGGGCCTCCTCACGAGAGAGCATTCGAGTGTGCTTTCCTGTAGATATACGTCCAACATGGTAGCAAAAGCGGGCGCATCACCAAATTTTCACCGCTCAATTGTGAAGAGCGGCTTCATAAATCCTGCCCGCTCAACGGTTCGCCGGCGAGTCACCCAAGGGCTGGACGCGCGTGCCCCCACACGCCACGTGGCCGGGCGATTCTTTGCAAGGGCTTTCTTTTCGTTCTTTTATTCACGGAAGGCTTCGTGCAAGTTGTGAACGCGCTCAATATTTTGCCGACTGGCAATGAAACTGGAGTAAACTAAAAGCATCAAGAAACGGTTTTCGAGGGGAAATAGGCCGTTATCTCGGTGGATGCTTCTTTTACCTGGAGTGCGCGCCGTCGTCCCTTCGTTTACTTATGGGACCCCTAGTTAGAAGAGGTGAATCATGGATATCACCATCACCGGCCGCAAGATGCCCATCACCAGCGCTCTGCGCGATTACGCCGAAGAGAAGATCGGCAACTCCATGAAGGTCATGGACATCGACCCCCTGACTGCTGAAGTCGTCCTGGAAGTCGAGCAGAATCCTGCAAACCCCACCCCCGCCCGTTGCGAAGTCACCATGCGCGCACGCGGCCATGTGATTCGCGTCGACGAGCATGAGCAGGATATGTACGCCGCCATCGACGTTGCCGCCGTCAAGGCTGCACGCCAGCTGCGCAAGTTCAAGACCCGCGTCATCGACAAGAAGCCCGGCGGCGCCATCGTCGACAAGACGGCTACCCCCACCGAGCTCGATGTTGAAGGCCTGATGGCCGAGCTTTCCGCTGACGACGAGGTCGTACGCGTGAAGGAAGTCAGCCTTGAGCCTTTGACCGAGGAAGAGGCACTGGTTCAGATCGACCTTCTGGGTCACGACTTCTTCGCCTACACCGATCGCGACAGCGGCGCCGTCTTCATCCTGTATCGCCGCGGCAACGGTGGTTACGGCCTGCTGAAGACCGCTCAGTAACAAGCAGCCTGCGCGGCCACTGCTGGCATCGCGCACAGCGACATAAACCCAAAAAGGAACAGCGCTTCGTGCGCTGTTCCTTTTTCTTATTGCGAGCGAGCCATTATCGGGCGGCAATTCTTAATGCAAGCAGGCCATTGCCAAGCGACAAAATCGAGCCCGACCCCATGTACTGCAATCTAGCAGCTATACCTTCTGTATCTGCAACTTGAAACCCTTGGGGACAGGATCGTCCAGATAAAGCGATAAGAACGGAGTGGCATACAGGGGCAGGTAAAGGACCTTGCCTCTTCTTTCGATGTTTCCACGGGAAAGGACAATACCCAAATCGACGTTGTATCCTTCCGTATCCATCACGTGGTCAAGCGCTGCATGCGAATGGAAATACCGCCCCGATTTCACCTCTATGGGCACCGCTTTTCCGTTGTCGGCCTCCACGACGAAATCGACCTCTCCGCGCTTGCGCGTTTGGTAGTAATACAACTTGTGCCCCTGCGCAGTTAGCTGCTGCGCCACGACGTTTTCGTATACGCTGCCAAGGTTCGAGTCCTTCTCATCCAAGTATGCCGCCTGCGCCAGCGATAGAGGATAGCGCGCCATCAGCATGCCCGTATCGGACTGGTACAGCTTGAACTTCATAGGGCTCGCCGTTTTCAGCAGCGGCGACTTGGGCTCGCTTACCAAATCGGTTTTCAGCGCCACGCCGGCATTCGTGAGCCACACGAAATCGCGCTGATACTTTTCGTAACGTGCCTGCGGGTCGATGGAATTCAACATGAAGCGGCGCGTATCCCCCTCGAGCTGAATGGGAAGCTGGTCGAATATGCTTTGAACCTGCAGCGCTCGTTTGCCTGCATACTTCGAGATATCGCGACGATACTGCCTGTTCAAATCTTCAAGCACCTGGCGAACGGCAGCAAGATCGCCATCGGAATCGATGAGCCGTTGCACTGCTTCGGGCATGCCACCAGACACAAGGTACGTGCGGAAGTTCGCCATAAGCGCCTCGTGTATATAGTCTTCGACGGGCATTTCGTTTTTACAGCAGTAGCGCACCGCCTCCAAAGCCTCGTCGCTCACGCCAATTGCCCAGTAAAATTCCTCAATGTCGAGCGGATTCATAAGCAATTCGTGAACCGAGCCGACGGGATACGACCGCACACCCTTGAACTCCGTTCCCAGCATGGACCCGGAAAAAGCCCAATGGCAGCGGCCGTCTTCGACCAGAAATTTTGCCATGGTCACAACATCGGGGGCTTCTTGAACCTCATCGATGAAAACAAGGGTGTTACCAGGAATGATGCTTTGGCTGGACAGCATGGTAACGCGCGATATGAAGTCATCGGCGTCGGCGGCGTTTTGCAGCGCCTCGCAGGAGCGCTTGTCTTCGAACAGGTTTATCTCGATGAAGCGCTCATAATTCGCTTTGCCGAATTCGCGTATCGCGAAACTTTTGCCCACCTGGCGCGCCCCAACAACAAGCAGCGCTTTTTGATTTGCGAATGCTTTCCAGCCCTTAAACTTTTCCGTTATCTTTCGCCTTAACATAAAGCATCATCCACCTGGTATTTCGATGCGAAAACCTACGAAATGCATAATTTATATTAGCTTAAAACCTACGGAATGCAGAAATTTTTAACCGTGAAAATCGACGGAATGCGGAATTTTTTTGCCTAGGAAATCCTACGGAATGTGGAAATTTTGGTGGGTGGCTGCTGTTGTGCGTCTCGGACGGCCTTGCGGGTCGAAATTACGGACACCTGTAGGGCTCCGCCAGCGGCATTACGACAGAGCCAACCCAATGGGTTTTCGAACGTTCCCGTTTTTGGCGGATGAACGCGGAGACGTAAACCCAAAAAGGAACAGCGCTTCGTGCGCTGTTCCTTTTTCTTTCTATGAAAGCTGAGGTGAGGTTAAGCCTGAGCGATAAGTTTGGCCACTTCCTCCTGATCGAGCGCCGGGAAGGGGACGAATTCACGATAGGGCTCAGCATGGCCTTCCACCAGCATCTTCTCCATCCAGATCATGTCGAACCAACGATCGAACTTGTAACCGCACTTCTTGAAAGTGCCCACCAACTTGTAGCCCAAATGCTCATGGAACAGGCGGCTGGTGTCGGGCGCCTGCTCGCACGGGGGTTCGCTTGAGGCGATGCACGCGTAGGCGTTGGTGACCCCTTGCATGCGCAGCACTCCCTCAAGCAGCTCGTAGAGCCTGCGACCAAGGCCGCCGCCTTTGATATCCCCGCGTAAATACACCGAGGTCTCGATGGAATAGCGATAGGCCGTGCGCGGGCGGAAGAAGCCCGCATAGCAATAACCAACCACTTCCCCATCAAGCTCAGCCACGAAATACGGATGGTTTTCCAAGGTGTGGGCTATGCGCGCGCGGAACTCCTCCACCGAAGGAACGTGCGTCTCGAAGGTGATGCAGGTCCCCAACACATAGGGTTCGTAGATTCCGCGGATGGCCTCGGCGTCGCTTTCGCGCGCAAGGCGGATGGTGGCATTCTTTGCGCTTGGAGCAGTTGCGGCTCGCATCGTTCGCCTTTAGAAAACGCTCGAAGACGAGGAGCTGCCCAGGAGAACGTCGGCGTCGGCATAGCCGGTGAGCAGAAGGAACACCGTGACAGCCCACATAACTAGACCGATGACGATACCGACGATCGCGCAGATGCGACCCGCCTTGCAGGCATCGGGACCGAAGAACCGTCGATCCTTCTTAACGAAATGAAGGCTGATGCCGCCCAGGATCCAAGCGACGAGCGGGCTGACGAAGCCGAACACAATGGAGAGGATGCCCAGAACGAGCGTCGAAGTGCTGTGGTTCTTCACCGGAGCTGCAGGGATGCCAGCGGACTGATACGGGTTCTGGTAGAGCTGCTGATAGGGGGCGCCCATGGGAGCACCAGTGGGAATGCCGCTGGGAGCCGTGCCGGGGGCTGCCTGCTGGTAGGGCTGCTGGGAGGCTGCAGCGTCGGGCTGAGCCTGACCGGCGGGCACCTGCTGATAGGGCTGCGCCTGAGCCTCGGGGCTTGCCGGCTGAGCGGCAACAGGCGCTGCCTGCTGGTAAGGTAAATCATTCGCCTGGCCCTGCTGTGCGGCGGCCTGCTGCGCCTCGTTGTAAGCGGCGCTGTTAGGAACATAGCTTGCGGCATTGGGATCGAAAGAACCAACGGGCTGCGTGTTCTGGGGTGCCTGCTGGTTGTTCTGCTCTTCAGACATTGGTCCTCCTTGGACTGTGTTTGCGTGACAAATTATAGCGTGCGAATCCCTGCGTGCAGCAACATCGCAGGAAGCTCCCACCACGTAGACACAAGAAAAGCCCCGCGGAGGGGCTTTTCCCTGGTTAATCAACTTGCCAACGTGCCCGGCGCCGCGAGCGCATGCTGGATGTGGTCGATGCACAAAGCCGAGAAATGCTCGACGTCGGGCGCTTTGTCGTTCAGCAAATAGAACTGCGCCGTGATGAGCACCGTTCCCGTGAGCGCCGCCGCGGTGAACTCAAGGTCGATTTCAGGGCGCACGCGCCCTTCGTCGATGCCGCGCTGAAGAAGTTCGCCGATAACGGCCGACAAGCGTTCCTCCTGCTCGCGCATCTCACCGGACCAAAGGCGGTCCTGACGCCACAGCTCCGTGAGCACGAAACGCGCAGCCTCGCGGTTGTCGAAAATCAGGTTGGCGAAGTCCTTGATGATGGCGCACATGGCGTCGTGCGGCGAGCTGATCTCGGCAACATCCCGCTCAAAGCGCGTAATCAGGTCGCGGCACACCGACACCAAAACCTGCGTTGCGATGTCGGCCTTCGTTTTGAAGTAGTAGTACACCACGCCCTTCGAGACGCCCGCGTCCTCGGCGATCGCATCGATCGTTGCGGCCGTGTAGCCGCGCGAGCCGATGATCTTGACCGCCGAGCAAAGCAAAGCCTGACGCGTTGCCTCGGATTTCGCCTTCGCCTTCTTCCTGATGGGTCCCATAGCCGTTCCCTACAGGTCGAGCAAAGGATGGATGTCGGCCATGGTAACGTGACGCTTCTTCCAGGCAACTGCCACGGTGAACAGGAAGAACACGATTCCGTAGCAGGCGACGATCACAGCGTCCTGGCTTGCAGGGAAGGTGCCGATGCCCGTCATCAGCTGGCGCATGCCCTCGACCACGTAGGTCATGGGGAACAGCGGGTTGATCATGTTGAAGAAGTCGGGCTCCATGACGATGGGGAAGGTACCTGCCGCAGAGGTCATCTGCAGGGTCAGCACCACGACGGCGATGAAGCGGCCCGGGAAGCCGAAGGCGGCAACCAGGAACTGCACCATGGCGGTGAAGCACATCGCGGTGATAACGCCCATGCCGTAGTAGCCCACAACGTTGTTGATCTGCGCGCCCAAGCCGAACTGGACGAAGGCCTGCGCGATCATCGTGGAAGCGATGCTGAAGCACACCATGGGCAGGTAGCTTGCGATCGCGTTGACGAAGGGGTTGGCGCCCGAAAGGCCCAGGCGGGAGTTCAGGCAACGGAACAGGAAGCAGTTGAAGATAGCGCCGACCCAAACGCCCAGGGCGATGAAGAAGGGCGCGAAGCCGGTGCCGTAGTTCTCGACGCTGGTGTAGTACTCCTCGTCAAGCTCAACAGGCTCGGACATCTGCTCCTTCTTGTCGGACTTCTCCTTGTCCGTGTAGCTCATCTGGTCGACGCCGTCCTTCAAGCCGTCATGCAGCTCGTCGGCGCCGTCCTTTGCGGTACCCAGGCCGTCGGTGAGGGTGCTCGAGCCGCTGGCGAGCTTGCTTGCGCCGCTGCTGATCTGGCCTGCGCCGCTAACCGCGGAAGGAGTGCTGCTTGCAAGCTTGTCGGAACCGGCGGCCAACTGGCTGATGCCATCGACCAAGGTAGGCGTGGCCTCGTTGAGCTGGCTCATACCGGAAGACAGGGTGCCCGCGCCTTCAGCCAATGCGGTGAGGCCGCTTGCGTCGGAGTCGTCGGTGGCCGAGGAGCCTACCAGCTGCTGCAGGCCCGCATGGATGGAAGTTGCGCCGGAGGCAAGCTTCACCATACCGGTGGATTCGGTGCTGCCGGAGCCCTTGGTGCCCACCAGCTGATCGATGCCAGCGGAAAGCTGAGCGGTGCCGGCCTTAAGGGCGGCAAGACCGCTCCCTTCGGTGTCGGACTCGCTCGGCTCGGTGCCAACCAACTCGGTAGTGCCCTCGGAAAGCTGCTGCGCGCCGGGAATGAGCAGCTTGTCGAGCGAGGTCAAAGCCTTGCTCAAGCCGTCGGAAACCTTCTTCGCGCCTGCGCTCAAGGCCTGCAACTCCGTGCTCAGTTCAGATATTTCGGAGCTTTTAGCCTCGATTCCATCATGAACCTGCTTAACCACGTTTGCGCAAGCCGTTGCGGTTCCCGCCTGAGAGGTCACTTGCTTATTCACGCTGTCCACCGTAGATTTAGCCGAAGCAAGAGCATCTGTCGCCGCGCTTACTTTGCTATTCGCAGTAGTCAGATTCTCTGAAGAGGCAGATGCCTTAGTGGCAACCTCGGAAATCTTAGATTCCGCGGTTTTCACGCTTGCCGTTGCGGTATCAGCGCTTGCTTCGGCAGCATCGGCGGCAGTTTTCGCTTCGTTGGCTTTACTCTTCGCGTCGTCTACGCCGCTTTTCGCGCTTGACACCTTGTTCTTGGCGCTCTTGACCTTATCCCAATCAGACTGACTGATAACCAAAACCTCTTCAGTGCTTCCATCGTCCTTGGTTATCGTCTTCTTGGTTACGTCAACATCTTCAAGGCTGTTTTTCGCCGAGGTAAGATCATCGGCGATATCGCTCACCTTGTTTGCTGCGGTTTCGACCTTATGGGATGCCTCGCCGGACTTCGCGTCAACGTCCTCCACACTGTTCTTGGCGGCATCTATCGAGGTGCTAGCGTCGTTCGCAGCCGTTGCCGCATCAGACTGCTGGGTCGAAGCAGTCGTCAAAGGATCAGAGACGTCCTTCATGGAGTCCTGCGCGGTCTTAATGGAGCTTGAAGCGCTGCTCAAGCCGGATTTGTTCAAAGCGCTAGCACCAGCTTCAAGCGCCGTTTGCCCATTCTCAAGAGCCTTAAGCACGCTCTGGATGGTAGCCGGAAGATCCTTGGTTTTATCGGCCATCTCGCTTGCGCCGGCGCTCACGGCAGCAGAACCGGACTTAGCGAGCACGATGCCTGTTGCTTCGGTTTTCGCTTCCTCGTCCGCATCAGTTCCCCTCAATTGCTGCAATCCCGCGTAAAGCGAGCTGGAGCCGGCCTGAAGCTTCTGCGCGCCAGCCTGCGCCTTGCTTACGCCGGCATCAACATCCTTGATTCCGGATTGCAACTTCTGCGCACCGGCGAGTGCCGTCTGAGCGCCTTCATCAAGCTGCGCAGAGCCCGCGTTCAAAACCGAGGCGCCGGCGAGTGCCGTAGTGGCGCCGGAAGAAAGGCTCTCAGCTCCATCGGAAAGCTGCTGCGTGCTGCTTTCCAGAGAAGAGGTGCCGTCTTTAAGTTTGTTGGCGCCGGCCGCCAAAGTGCTGGTGCCGTCGGAGAGTTGCTGCAGGCCGGACTTCAGCTCGTCGGAGCCGTCCACCAACTTGTACAGATTGGTCGTGATCTTGCCAGATCCCTCCTCGGCGTCGGCCAAGCCGTCGTAAAGCTCAAGCGCGCCATCAACGGCTTCCTGCAGCTCATCGCCCGCGTCGGTGATCTTGTCAAACACGGTGCCGAAGTATTCCTCAACCACCGACTGATTGACCTTGGTCACCAGCTGCTTCCAGGCGTTCTCGCCGATCTGGCTGGCAAGCATGTTGGCGGATTCATCGTAATCGACCACGATGTTCGCCTTTTCAGGATCGCTCGTGTCGGCCGAGGCAATTTGCTCCGAAAAATCCTTGGGCAAGGTGCAAACCATGTAATAGGTGCCATCCTTCATGCCCTGCTTGGCTTCTTTTTCGCTGACGAAGCTCCAGCCAAGGCTTTCGTCCTTGGGCTGGTCTTTCAAGCGCTGCACCACCTCGTCGCCGATGTTACGCTCCTCGTCGTTGATGGTTGCGCCCTCGTCGTTGTTGACCACCGCCACGGGCACCTGGTCCAGGTGAGCGTAGGGGTCAAGGAAGGCCGACAGGTAAAAGCCGGCGAAGATGACAGGGATAAGGATGACGCCCGCCAACGCGACCTTCATGGCCAGCGTTGCCGAGGTGTTCTTCGCCATCATCGTTGCAAAGCGAGCTCCACGAAATGCCATGGCTATTTGCTCCTTTCCAGCGAAACGACCTGATCGGCGCCCTCGGCGAAGCTCGGCTCCGTCAAAGCGACGATCACGATCATGTTGCGCGTGTGCGCCAGTTCTTCAAGAATGCCCACGAGTTCACGGGTTTGGTCGTGGTTGAGGCTGTGCTCAACGTCGTCGACCACCAGGATCTCAGGCTCGCTTGCCATGCCCAAGGCGATGCCCAGGCGAACCACCTCGGGCTCGCTCAGCTCGCGGACGCGCATGTTGAAAGTGTGGCCCAGGCTCCAGGCATCTAGGTAAGCCTGCACGTCGTCCTTGCGATGGCGCTTCTTGAACAGCTCCAGCTCGGCGGCCGTGACGGAGCGAACCTTCAGATTGGTTTCAAGGTCGTTCAAGCCCGAGAACAAGCCCAGGCCCGCCATGCGGCGAACCTTGCCGCCGCCGTGGGGCAGCTTGTAGCCGCCGACGGTCAGCGATCCGCGGTTGAACTTCATGCGGCCGGCCAGAGTAAGGATCAAAGGCGTTTTGCCCGCGCCATGCTCGCCGGTAACCGCCACGAAAGAGCCGAGCGGCACACGAAGGTTCACGTCCGAGAAGGGCTTGCCCAAGGGGGACCTTAGCCCCAGGCCCTCCGCGACGATGAACGGCTCTGCGGCCGCGGAATCACTGCCCGCGGCAGCGCTGGTTGCAACGGAGGCGCTGTTCGCAGCAGCCGCGTGCGCTTCCTTCCCGACGGCGGCTTGCGCCACCGGCGTATCAGGCATCGATGCCTGCGCTTGAGGCTTCGATGTTTGCGTTTCCTGCGTGACTTCCAAAAGGAAACCCCTTCACTAGTAAGTCTTCGACTTTGCTGGGACCGAGCAGCCATGTTCGAAAGCCCAAAAGCACCACCCGGACGCGCACTGCGGCGTCGCATGGTGATGCTTTGCCTTCGTTTTTGACTGACCGGTCAGTCAGTTTTCGACTTGATAGTGATAAAACACACGCGCAAGGGCAAGGAAAATCTTGAGATTTTCACCTCACGGACACACTTTCTTGTAAATGCCGACCTAGGTTTTACACATATTCATACAAGTTGTTTAATTTTGTCCGATTAAGAGATATCGACAGCGAGAGCCGCAGGAGGGACGACGCAGAAACAAGACCATGCTGTGGACGGGGCGCGCGGCAAGGCTCAGGGACGATTAAAGGGTTCGGGCAAGTGCGGGCGCAGGACGCGCGGCGCCTCCGCTAAGCCTGCCGGCACAGCAAGCGCCGCTGCTTAAGGCCTCCCCTAGCGAACCTTCAGGGCATTGATCGCGAAAACAAGCACAGCGCACGCGGCCGAGAAGGCGTAGGCGCATTGATAGCCCAGCAACAAAGAGCCCGCAACCGTGGGGACGATGGTTATGAAGCCCATGACGATTGCCGTGGAAAACGAGGCGAAAGCCTGGCGCACCACCGTGCCGAAAGAAGAACCGTCGGTCATAAGGCTATGCGGCAAGTCGCCCATCGACCAGGTGTTCATAGGGCTGATCAGGCCGGAAACGCCCGCCTGACGCACACCTTGCAGTAAAGCGACCAGCCAAAACGGCATACTTGCGTCGGCTAACACCATGGGCACCGATCCCAACACCAAAAACGCGCTGCCGCACAGCACAACGGGAAAGCTTCCGAACTTGTCGCTAGCAAAGCCTGCCAAAGGGTTGAACACCAGCGCAACCACCGCGCCCGAAAGCATGACTATGCCCGAATCCAAGGCCGAGCCGCCCATGACGTTTTGGACGAAAAGCGGCGTGAGCAAGGTGATGCACAAAAAGCTCGCCCACAGGAAGTTAAGCGACCAAAAGCCCACCCGGTATTTCCACGATTGCATAATCGCCAAGTTGATGAGCGGATGCTCCACCTTCGTTTGCCGCCAAAGGAACAAGGCAAACACGGCCAGGCCCGCAATCACCGGCACCCACACGTAGACGCTTGACACGCCAAAGCTCGAAACGTTGGAAAAACCAAGAAGCAAGCCCACCAGGCCCACGGCCGAAAGAACGAAGGAAATAAGGTCGAACTTGAGCGCGGAAGCCTTGGGCTTTTGCGTCTGGGGGACCAGCGCACAGCAGGCAAGCAGGATAAGGGAAAGCACGAGCAGCGCCACGAAGAAGCTACGCCACCCGGCCAGGTCGACGAAGATGCCGCCAATCGTCGGGCCCACGTTGGGCGAAAAGCCCATCGCAATGCCGGCAACGCCCATCACGCCACCGCGGCGCTCGGGTGGGAAGCTTTGCATGACGACGCTCATCATCATGGGCACGGTGATGCCCGCGCTCACCGCTTGCAAGATTCGGCCCAGCATCAAAACCTCGAAGTTGGGCGCCGCCGCGGCAAGAAGGGCGCCGGCAACCAGCATAAGGGCGCAGGCCACGATAATGCGGCGATACGAGAACCTGCGCATCAAGAACGGAACTATCGGAACCGTGACACCCAAGGTGAGCATGTAAATGGTGGTGGCCCATTGAGCAAGCGAGGGCTCGATGCCCAGGTCGGCGCTCACGAAGTTGATCATCGCGTTGAGCGCCGTTTGTGAAAGGTTGCCCAGGCTCGAAATAAGGATGATCACCGCAATAAGCCCGATCACTCCCCTGCTGGCACCCTGCCGCCTGCCAGCGCCCGGGCAGCCCTCTCCAGCGGAGCTTCCGTTGTTTTTAGCCATGATTCCTCCTCCCATCGCTGCCATAGGTCAGATTCGACTTTGAACTATGATACCTGCGCACGCAAACCCTCGAACGAAAACTCATAAGAAAGAAAACGGAGACAAAGGCGATGGCCGATTACTAGGTTGCGGGAAAAGAAGTTGAGGGACCCGCGGGCGGGTCCCTCAACTGTTCACACTCCCCTGGGGAAGGGGACGGCCAAGCTTTCTATTGCACGATTTGAAAGCTCAGCACTTGTTTGGCCTGAAGGGCGCGACTCCCACAAAGGGGGCGAAGCGAGCACACGGGAGCTGGAGGACTCCTGCGTTTTGATGAAGAGGTAGATCAGAAGGATCCCCCTCGAGGAGCCTTTTGCCCCTTCAGAAGTTAACCATGGATAACTTAACCCGTAGCCCCTAGGCTGTCAACACTTTTTCAGAAAAAAGTTTGCCGTGGCTAATTTTTCTTGAGGGAACACACCAAAAGGAGCCTGAACGGAAGCCGTGTGACGTTCGCTCCCAGCACGGAAACAAGCCCGCAGACAATACAAGACACGAATCACGCATCCAAACCAGGCGCGCACCTTCCCTTTCGCAACGGCCGAGGAAAGACAGCAATCCGAGCATCAAAGGAACACGGCCGAAAAAGGAGCTGGGTCCTTTCGGCCCCGGCGCGATGCATCACGCCACCGGCTTACTAGCAACCCAGCTCGAATAGCGGCGGCGCAAGAGGGGTATTGCACCGACGCAGAGACCGAAGGCGGCCTCACTGCTTGTAATTATCTCACGTAATAGCTGCGTCAACCGATAAACTTTAGCTAATCTATAGGTGTTTCCTATAGTTAAAGGAGGGCCACAGGCGACATCGGTGCAGATACGACGAGGAATTTCGCGAACAAGGCCGCTGCCCTTCAGCAGGACGCGCCCTTGCCTTCTGCGTTATAGCAACAGCAGCTTTTCGAGACTCTTACGCCAAGCGCCCCGCCGCTCCGCATGGCGCCCCGTGATCCACCCAACCACACGCTACTCCGAGCAAGCGGCCCGCGCCCAGCTTGCGCTACTTCCTTTTTCGATAGAAATCCATGACCACAACGGCGCTCAAAACGAAGGCACTTATGAACATGATATCGGCAAGCACAGGCAAACCGAACACCTTGGGCATGCCCTCCACGCTGCTGATAAGGGCGCCGGCAACGAGCAAGCCCGCAATCATCAGGCCGAGCGTCATGCGGTTGACGATGCGCGAAAGCTTGGCCAACGGCTCGTCGGAACCAAGCATGTTCATGTTCACCTTGAACTGCCCGCGCGTGAGCATCTTCATCATCTCGCCGGAATAGGTGGCGGCCTCGTTGATACCCTTGCCCGCCGCGCGCAGATCGACCAGCGTGTCCTCAAGCGCCTTGCCCAGAGCCTCGGGCTTCATCTGCTCGCGCCTGAGCCTGCGGTTGATGATATCGGCGATGTTGAAGCTTCCCACGTAGGCCAGCACCGTGCCCTCAAGCGTTACCAGGGCGCGCGAAACCGCGGTCACCGAGGCCGGCAGGGTGACCTTGCATTGGCGGGTGAGCGCCAAAATATCGGTAAGGAAGGCGCCGATGTCGATGTCGGCCACATCGCAGGAAGCATAGGAACCCAGCACATTGTCGAGCTCGGAAAGCAGGCGCGGATGATCGATCGCCTCGATGTCGACGTCGATAGCAAACGAAATGAGCGCATCTTTGAGCGCGCTGGCGTTTTGCAGGCCCACCGCCTTGATAATCTCGCCGAAGGCGCTTCGGTCGCGCGAGCTTAGACGCCCCATGATCCCCAGGTCAAGGTAGACGATCTTGCCGTCCTTGATAACGATATTGCCCGGATGCGGGTCGGCATGGAAAAAGCCATCGTCCAGGATCTGCTTGGCGTAGTTGTCCATCATCTTGTCGCCGATTTCGGCTAAGTCGTAGCCTGCCTCGCCGATCGCATCGGTATCACGGATCGAAATACCGTCGACGTACTCCATAACCAGCACGTCGGGCGTGCAGTACTCAAGGTAGGGCTCGGGGCAGCTGACGAAGGCAACGTTGCGGTTGAGCAGGGCAAACTCGCGCAGGTTCTCGGCCTCGCGCGTGAAATCGGTTTCCTCGACAAAGGCAACCCACAGCTCTTCCACCACGGCATGGAAATCAAGCATCTGATCGTTCGGGATGAAGCGTTCAAGATGCTTGACGAGGGAGCGCAGCACGTCGATGTCCTGCGCCATGACCGTGCGCACCCCGGGACGCTGCACCTTAACGGCCACCTCGTCGCCGTTAAGAAGAACGGCCTTGTGAACCTGCGCCAGCGAAGCGCTGCCCAGGGGCTTAGGGTCGATTGACTTGAAAATGCGCCCACGGCGATCGCCGTAAATCGTATCGAGCGCCGCCACCACCTCGTCGAAGGGCAGCGGCGTGGTGTTAGCCTGCAAATGCGAAAGCTCATCGCAATACGCCTGCGGCAGAATCTCCGAGCGCGTGGACAAAACCTGCCCGATCTTCATGAAGGTCGGGCCCAAGTCTTCCAGGATGGCGCGGAATTCGGCCGGGCTCACGCCATCCTTCACATCATGCTTGCGGATGATGTGAAGGATCTCGCGCATGCGGGCAAGACGGGTCTTACGGGTGAGCTCGTATCGCTCCTCGTATGCGATGGTTTCTTCGTTGAACAGACGATTGAAGAATGAATTATCGGCCATAAGGACACCTTGCGCGGAATGCAGCAGGCTCGAAGCGAAATCGAGCCTTAGGCTTCCTTGCTCGAGCTGTCCGCGGATGCTTCGGCGGCGTCGTCGCAGACCTCGGCCTCGGCAACCTCGGCCTGGGCGGTCTCGATGTTGACGGCGATGGCGCAGATCTTCGCAACGAAGGCGGCACGGTCCTCGGAACTCATGGCCTTCATGCGGGCCTCGATACCCAGCTCCTCAATGGGAGTGACCATGCCCGCGGCGCGCGAGGCCGCGGAAGTCAGGGCGTCGCCCGCCATGGCCGAAACGTCACCGGCAGCGCTTTTAGCCTGTGCGGCGGCGTCCTTGCCGGCATCCTTGGCCTTGTGCTGCAGCTCCTCGCTGAAGACCTTGCCCTGCTCCAGCGAAACCTGGCCCTGCTCGATGAGCTTGTCGAGCGTTTCCTTCGCCTTCTCGTTGGTAACGGAAAGCGCGCCCAAACCCGCCAGGAAGATGTCTTGAATGCTAGCCATGATGTCCCCTCTCCTTCATGGACAAACGCCCGGGATGCGGGCGCCCAATATAAAACCCCAACGAAACGCCCCGTGAAAACGAACACGTTCGTTTTGCTCATGATACCGCGTTTTCCCCGATAAACCTAGCTATCGAAGCGCATCGTTACAGCAAGCGCACAATCGCTAACGCCGTAAGCAGCACAAACCAAGGCCCTTGCAAAAGCTCTGGCAAAATTCAACGGTGGTGCAACAGCAGGCCATGCGCCGCCGCCAGGGGCACGCCCGGCATCAAGCGCACCTGCGAAACGAGCAACTTGACGCCGCCAAAGGTGCACCGAACCGTCAAGCGCGCCCTCCTCGACGGATGAGCTAGCGCCACCAAAGGCGCGCGCCGCGCGGTTAACCTCCGAGCGCGGCGTTTCCGCTAGCACCGCTAGCGCCATTGCCACGAGCATCGCCGGGCTGAATGGCATGCGAGCCGCGCAGGGCATCCAGATAGGCCTGGGCGTCGCCCGGATCGTCGTCGATCGTTTCGTCGCCCAGATCAACCTCATGGGGCTGCTTACGATACAGAATGTCGTACATGCAGGGCACCACGTAGAGCGTGGTGAAGGTGGCGTAGAGCAAGCCGCCCGCAACGACGATGGCCATGCCACGCTCCATCGAGGAGCCGATCTGCGTGCTCACGATCATGGGCACCATGGCCAAAATGGTGGTAAGCGCGGTCATGAGGATGGGGCGCAGGCGCGTGCGACCCGAGGCCACCAGCGCGCTGCGCTTGGCCAGGCCGCCTATTCGCAGCTGGTTAACGTAGTCGACGAACACGATGCCGTTGTTGACGACCGTGCCCATGAGCACCGCAAAGCCCATCAGCGCCATCATCGAAATCTGCTCGTTGGCAAGCCACAGGCCAAGGAAGCCGCCCGTGAAGGCCAGGGGCACCGTGAACAAGATGATGAAGGGCGAAAGAAGGCTCTGGAATTGCGCCACCATCACCAGGTAGATTAAGACGAAGCCCAGGATGAGCAGAAGCATCATCTGCTCGAGCATCGTGTTGATGTTCTGAAGCTCGCCGTCGGTGCTCATCGAATAGCCCTCGGGCAGGTCGATGGCATCGAGCTTTTCCTGCAAATCGCGCGAAAGGAGCGCGTTGTTGTAGCCGTCCTCGACGTCGGCGGTAACCGTGATGGTGCGCTGACCGTTAAGGTGATCGATCTCGTCGGAGGCCACCGATTCCTCGACCGTCGCGAACTTCTTCAGCTTGTAGGTCTTGGTGCTCGTGGTGCCGTCGGATTCCGTCTTGTCGATCTTGATCTTGGTGTTGAGCAGGTTTTCCTTGGTTATCTGGCTTGTCTTGTCGACAATCTCGACGTCAACGTCGGTGTCGTCCATGGTGATCTGGGTCGCCGTGGTGGAAGTGCTCACCTTGGAAGAAAGATCCTGGTACAGCTGCGCCACGGTGTAGCCCGCCTTGGTGAGCTTGTCGCGGTCGATCACCAGGTGGATTTCCTTGCTGGCATCCTCCATGCCGTTCTCAATCTCGGTGTAGCCCTTTACCTGGCCGACGGCGTCCATCACCTTCTCGGAAAGCTTTACCAGCTCGGAGCTGTCGGAGCCCGAAAGAACGATGGACAAACCGCTGCCCATCATCGAGGACATCGAGCTGTCGGTGGAGCTGGCATCGATATCCAAGCCGGTCACGTCCGAGCAAATCTGGCTCAGCTGCTTGCGAATCTCGGTAACTTGATCGTCGGTGCTTACCTTGTCGGGATCGGTCTGCGCGTAGAAGGTGAGCATGCTGACGTACTTCTCGTCGGCATCGGAGGCGGCCGAGGAAAGCATGCTCATCTCGGAGGCGCTGTCCATGCCGCCCACCAGGGACAAGCCGTCGATCTTCATGGCCTTTTCCATGATCTCGTCGGCCATCTCGTAGGCGTCGGCCTTGGTCGTCTTGTCCTCAAGCGTGATGGGGATTGAGATGGTCTTGGTGCCCATGGAGGGAATCATGGTGATGCCCATGTTCGCCACGCCAACCACCGAGACCACCAGCAGAACGGTGGCCAGGCCCAAGGGCAAAACTTTGTGCTTGAGCGCGAAACCCAGGCTCCTGCCGTAGAGGTCCTGCACCTTTTCGAAAGCGCGGTTGGGCTTTGGCTCGTACTTCTTGAAGACGAAGGAGCTCACTGCAGGCACCAGCGTCAAGGCGACCACAAGGGAGGCGCACAGAACGTAGGCGATGGTGAGCGCGAAGGGCATGAGCATCTGGTTGACCATGCCCGTGGTAAATACCATGGGCAAGAACACGCAGATGGTCGTTAAGGTGGAGGCAACAACGGCGCCGGTAATCTGCTTGGCGCCCTGAACCGCCGCGCGCGCCGCCGGAATGCCGCGTGAACGCAAACGGTAGATGTTCTCCATCACGACGACGGAGTTGTCCACCAGCATGCCGATGGCAAGCGAAAGGCCGCCGAGCGACATGACGTTCAAGTCGATGCCGGTGAAGTACATGATCAAAAGCGCCACCAAGACGCTGAAGGGAATCGAGAAGGCCACGATGATGGTGGGCTTCCAGTCGCGCAGGAACAGTGCCAAAACCACGATGGCCAAAAGGGCGCCCAAGAGCAGCGACTGCAAAATCGTGCTGATGTAGTTGTCGATCGAAGCGCCCTGGTCGCTCATGACCGAAAGCGTCAGGCCGCTGTTCTCCTGCTCAAGCTGGGCGATTGCTTCCTTGACGTTTTTGGAGACGTCCGAGCTGGATGCGGTGGAGTTCTTGAAAACGCTCACCAGGATGCCGTTGTCGCCATTGACCTTCATGTAGCTGTCGCCCACGTTGTCGGTGGTGGTGATGGTGGCCACGTCACCCAGGCGGATGTTGCCCACGCCGTCGACGTTGGTAAGCAGGAGCTTCTTGAGCTCCTTGGGGCTAGTGATGTTGTCGCCCACGCGTACGAGCCACTGGTTGTCGTTTTCGTCGTCGATGTAGCCGGCGGGCATGCTGAAGTTCTGGGATTTGACCAGCTGAGCCAAGGTGCTCTTATCCACCAGCTTGTCGATGTTGGCGTTCTTGATGGCGGTCTTGCGCGCTTCCTTGTACTGCTCCTCGGCCTGCTCAAGCTGCTTTTTGGAGGAAGCGATGGTAGCCTCGGAGTCGGCTATCTGCGCGCTTGCGTCGGCAAAGCCCGTAGCTGCCGAAAGGCTGCCCGTGGTGGCCTCGGCTTTGGAATCGGTGAGCTTGGTCAGGCTGTCGGAAGCGGATTTCTGGGCTTCCTGGGCCTTGCTCAGCTGGGAATTCATCTCGTCGATCTGAGCTTGATAGGCTGCCTTCTCCTCGTCGGTCTCGGCGGATTCCTTCTGCGCCTCAAGCGACTGGATGGAGGCCTGCAGGCTTGCAATCTGGCTGGAATAGGCGGAAACGACCGAGGTCTGACCGGCGATGCCTGCCGTCAGCTGAGAGTCGGCCTGGCCCAGTTGCTCGTAGGTGTCGCTTTCCTTCTTCTTCACCTGCTTTTTGGCTTTTTTAAGTTTGGACTCGGCCTTTTCGAGCTTGGCCTTGCCGTCGTCGATTTCCTTCTTGGAATCGTAGAGTTCGCTGTTCACGTGCTTGAGCAGCTTGTTGTTGATCTGCTCGATCTTGTCGTCGTCCAGGCGCACCTCGACCGTTTTCTCGGCGGAGCCGGTGGTGGAGGCATCGGCCACGCCGTCGGCGCGCTCAAGGGCGGGAACAACGGTATCCTCGACGAAGCTCGAGGTTTCGTAGATGTCATGGTTGTCATAGGAAACGGCCAGGTACATGCTCGCCATCATGTCCATGCTGATTTCCATCAGGTTCGGCGTGCCGGCACCCTCGGGCAAACTCGAGCTCACCTCGTTCACCGCGCTCGACACCTTGACCATGGCCGAATCCATGTCGGTGCCGTCCTGGAACTCCAAGAACACCATGCTGTAGTTGTCGGCGCTCTGCGACTGCGTCTCCTTGACGCCGCTGACCGTGGAAAGCGAGCTCTCCAAGACGTCGGTGATGTCACTTTCGACCTTTTCGGCGCTCGCGCCCGGATCGGTGGTGATAACCGCCAAATACGGAATGTCCATGTTGGGCAGCAGGTTCGTCTTCATCTTGGACAGGGAGACGCCGCCCAAAATAAGGCAAACGATCACCAACACGATGACGATATAGGGACGCTTCACGCTGAATCGACTGAGCATGGGCGGTTCACTTTCCAACTTCAAGGCCCGCACGGGCCAAATGAGCATCGATCAATAGGCGGCCTTGCGCCGAGCCCTTGATTCACCCAATAAGTTAACCGCAGGAAACTCTAAACACAATACGCCGGTCGCCGTTAAGGCGAATATAGTTTAGATTCTTAACTATATTCGCTCGCACAGCAACACAGTGTTTACACATTTATTTCACTTGCTTGGTCGTGTCCCAAGGAAAAAGCGGTATGCTGAAACTGTTCAACTGGAGAAACCGGGGCGCAGTAATTTCCGCAAAGATTCTCGCCCCGACCATCTCTAGTTGATTTTTTTCGCCTGGTTGCAGGCAAAGAACTTGACGCGCACGCTCGCTGGTTGCACATACGGCGCACTCCCCTTTCAAGCAAGAGCAAGGAAGGGCTCGCAAACCGTAACGGACATGCAATCACTGAAAAGCACGCATCCCCAGAGCGCGGACGATGAACGGGGCTGGTTTTACAGCCCGCGAGCGGCAGCGGCCGTGGTTCGAACGGCATCGATCACCTCACCACGGAAACCTGCCTTTTCCAAAACTTCCATGCCTTTGATGGTAGAACCCGCCGGGCTGCACACCTCGTCTTTAAGCTGACCGGGATGCTTACCGGTGCTCAAGACCATCTTCGCGCTGCCCAAAACCGTCTGCGCGGCAACCTGGTAAGCCTGCGCGCGAGGCAGGCCCTCGGCCACGCCGCCATCAGCCAAGGCCTCGATGAAGGCATAAACAAATGCAGGAGCGCTGCCGCCCACCGCAGATGCGGCGTCGATCAGGTGCTCTTCCAGCTGAAGCGCCACGCCGTAGCTTTCAAGCAAGCTGACGACGACGTCAAGTTCCTCGGCGGTAACCTGGGCATTCGCGCAGTAGCTTGTAAAGCCCTCCCCCACCAAGGCCGGGGTATTGGGCATCGTGCGAACGATCTTCACCTCGGACCCTAGGCGCTCGGCCAGCCAGGCAAGGGTTTTACCGGGGGCAATGGTTACCACGATCTGCGCAGGGCGAAGCGAGTTGCGGATTTGCGCAATAACTTCCTCATACTTTTGAGGCTTGACCGAAAGAAAGACGATGTCGGCAGCGGCCACCACAGCCAAATTATCGGTGCCAGCGTTCACGCCAAGACGCTCGGCCGCACGCGCTGCGGATGCCGCCGAATGGTTGGACACGTAAATGCCATGAGGGGAAACGAGCCCCTTCGAGACGATGCCGCCGATGATTGCCGAGGCCATGTTGCCGCAACCGATGAAGCCAAGCTTGGTCATGCTGATCCTTTGCCCGAGGGTTTGCTTTGCCCAAACCTTACCACGCCCCTGTTTCGAGCGCGTGGCCTAACGCCCTTCCCATGCAAAGGATTGGCGGCAAGTTGCCCGCTTTTTCGAGTGCAGTGCTGATAACTTATGCGTCCGCCAGCTGCGTGGTGCCTAACGCGGTACCGACAAGCTATGCGGCGCTCTTGGCAGATGCGGCGCTCTTCGCGCTCGCCTTAGCGGCCTTCGTGGAGGTGGTGGTGAGGCTCTTGGCATCGCTCCACTCGCCGTAGCAGCGCTTGCCGTTGGCTTTTACGAAAGAACGCACTTGCACGTAATAAGTTGTGCCCTGCTTCAGTTTGCCAAGCGATTTCTTCTTAGCCGAAGTGGTGAGCTTTTTAGCGGACGTGAAATCCTTGTTCACGGAATAGCGAATCTGGTATCCGCTTGCGCCCTTCACCTTCGCCCATTTGACCAAGGCGGACTTGGCTGCGACCTTGGAAACCTTGCTGATAGATGCCTTAGGGGCATACACGCTGAACGCCGTTTTACCGAGCACCCAGGCAGAACCCGCAGCCGTATAGGCACGCACCGCGTACGAATAGCTGCCGGGCTTGAGCTTGCTGAATTTCAGGCTGCCCGAAATCTTCTTACCGGAATACTTGGTTTGCAGCTTCACCTTCATCTTACCCGGCTTGATGCTGGCGCTTTGCATCACCTTGCCGGCGGCGTCGTAGATATAAGCCTTGACCTTGGTTATCTTCGCCGTGGATTTGATGGTGCCCTTAGGCATGAAGCCCGCACCGTAGCTCAAAGATTTCGGCACAGTGTAGGAGTTCATCGTGCAAGCCTGAGTGTTGACCTGGGTTTTCGACGCCGCGGTGCTGGAAGTATCGACCGCACCGGAAACACCGACCGTGCTGTTGGAAACGCGCACATCATCGTTCGCATAACGCAGGGTGTAACCCTTGGAGGCAACGTTCATCACCTTGGGCGGCTGGTTCGCATCAACATAAGCCGAGTCGAGCATAAGGAAATTGGCCAGGCTTAGGTTGTTGTGATCGGCGTTGACGGTGCCCACGATCACCACCCAATGCTGTCCGCCGGACTTCGTGCTCACGTACAAGATCACCGGATGCCCAGCGTTCACCTGGTCGTAGACGTATTGAAGCTCCGCGACGCTTGTTTTGGAAGTGGAGAATTTCGACCCGGAATACGTGAACTCACCCTGGTCGGTACCCTTCATGGATTTGGCCGACCAGCCCGTTCCGTACCTGAATTTGGACGGCGAGTACAACGCGCCCATAGCAATGGTCGTGGCGTAGGAATAGCAGTAGCACAGGCAGGCACCGCTCTGCTGCTTGCCTTTATAAAGAAGACCCTCATTGTATTTCAGGGTCATGCTCGTGGCGGCCTCGGCCTTAGACGCACACAAGGGTAACAGGGCAAACGCCAAAATGAAAGCAAGAAGTAAAGCCGCGAAAGCACGAAGCTTCGCGAGGCAAGCGCTCTTTGTGTGCTGCATTTAAATCCTTTCGAAAAGATGCGCTTGCACAAGGATAGCGTTTAGGCCACTAAGCTTGCAACGAGCTGGGTCACAAGGCCTTCGCTAGGGTTGGCACCCGAGGTGGGGTCCGAGCGCTGCTCGATGATTTTGCGCTCCTCGGCAGTGAAGGAGCTAAGGGAAGCGACAGCTGCTTGATCTGCGCCTTCCGCTTCTTCCGCGCTTACGGTGCTGGTCGTGTCGGCAGCATCCGCGACGAAGGTGCCCGAGCTCTTGGAAACACGGACGTTGTTGCTATCCAAATACAGAGAATAGGTTTTCTCGGAAATAGCGGCGGGCTCGTCAGGCAGAGTACCCACAGAATCAAGCGCCAAGAAATCGCTAAGCTTCAGCTTGCTGGCATCGGTGCCAACGTAGCCGGTCACGGCAACCCAATGCTGGCCGCCCTTGTTCATCCTCAAGTGCAGCACAACGGGCTTTCCCTTGGTTACGGCCTTGCGGACCGCCTGCAAGGTGGACTGCTCGGAGCCGTAGGTTTTATACGAGAACAGGTTGGGGAACCAGCGCGCGGACACGCCACCGGCGGAATACTCGCTCCAAGAATGGACGCTGCCCGTGGTAATGGTTTGCGCGTACGCGTAGGAATAGCACAGGCATTGGCCGCCGCGCGTCTGCTTGCCAACCTTGTTGATGTTGCGCTGGGAAATTTCGATTTGCCCCGTTACCGCATCGGCCGACTCCTGGGCCGAGTCTTCCTCGGCATACGCGAAGCGAGCACCAAGGACGAAAGAGGAAGCGAAGAAAACGAGGGCGAAGGCAGCAAGGGCCGCTCGACGGTTTGCGCGATGCAAGCTTTGTGCGTTAAGCACGTATGATCCTTTCGCAGGGTACGACCGCCTGCTTTCTTGCCACGCCGGCTCGGGATTCCCGGAGCCTTTGCCTAGTTGCTTTACGATGCCGCACCGCAGCCAAAGGCCGCAAGGCGCACGCAAAGCGCGAAAGAGCGATCGGCTTGCTTGCTGGACCTGGCTGGTTTTCGTTCTGCCCAGGTAATCGCGCCGAGTGCGTTATTGGTTGTTTGGCGCGGCCAGGCAAAACAGGTGGGTTTGTCCAGTTTTCAAGCCGCGAATAGGCTACCGAAACGCGATTTCCCTCCACAGCTTGACCACAAGTTGTGCACAGGGCATTCACGAGATTTCGGAAATTCCGCAATATATTGTGGGTAATGAAATAAGACCAGCGGATTCGCGTTCAAATCCTCTTCAAAAGTCGCTTTAGCGCGCTAAAGCGGTTTGACCTTTGCGCAGGCAACTGATAAGGGGATACTGAAAGCAGGCGATTCCCCGGCGATCTCGCCGCAAAACTTAAAGCAAGGAGGCACCCATGACACGTATGCTCTACCAAGGACACGGAAGCTACCGCTTCACACTGAACGACGGCGCGGTAATCTACGTCGACCCCTTCGCAGGCGAAGGCTACGACGAGCCCGCAAACCTCATCCTGGTGACGCACGAGCACCCCGACCACACCTGTGTCGACAAAATGCCCCATGCTGAAGATTGCACGATCCTGCGCGCCGCCGACTTCCTTGCCAATGGCACACACCAAAAGCTCGAAAGCCACGGGGTAAGCATGCAATCGGTACTCGCCGACAACGAGAACCATCCGCCCCAAGAATGTATCGGCATCGTTTTAAGCATGGATGGCCTGCGCTTTTACTCCTCGGGCGATACTTCCATCACCGAGGATATGCGCTCGGGCAAGCTTGCCGCGATGAACTTGGACTACGCGGTGTTCCCCTGCGACGGCTACTACAACATGGGGCCAGACGAAGCAAGTCGGGCTGCCGCCTTGGTGAAGGCTCGTCATAGCATCCCAGTCCATCTGGTTCCGGTGCACGACGTTGGCAACCCGACTATTTTCAGTCGCAGCACCGCCGAGGCGTTCCAGGCCGATGGTCGCATCATCCTGGAGCCCGGCGATGAGCTTGAGCTTTAGTTTTAAAGCCGTTTATTTCATCAGCTTGCAAACGGCCTGGCTGTAAGCCACGGGGTCGGCCAGGGGCAAGCCCTCGACCAACAGCGCGTTGCTATAGAGGATCTGTGTGTAGGCCTCGAGCTTGTCGTTGTCGCCCTGCTCGTTGGCTTCCTGCAGAACCTTGAACACCTCGTGCTGAGGGTTGAGCTCCAGCACGCGCTCGGCGTGGATGTCCTCGGCGCCGGGCTGCATGTAGAAGGCCTTCTCCATCTCAAGGGAGACGGGGCCCTCGGCGGTAACGCAGGCGGCGGCGTCAGTCAGACGGCTCGAAACGGCAACTTTGGAAACCTCGTCGCCCAAAAAGCCCTTCATGGTCTCGAACAAGCCCTCGTTCTGCTTGGTGATGGCCTCGGCGGCTTCCTTCTCGTCCTCGGTCTCCAGGCCCAAGTCGCCACCGGCAACGTTCTTGAACTCGAAGCTCTTGGACTCCTGGCCTTCCTCGACCACAGGGCTGTAGTCGTGCATGGTGCCAAGGGTGAACTCGTCAAGGTCCTCGGTGCACAGAAGCACGTCGTAGCCCTTGCTCAGCACGGTGTTGACGATGGGCATCTTGGCCAGGCGATCAACCGACTCGCCGACGGCGTAGTAGATGGAGTGCTGGCCTTCGGGCATTGCGGCGGCGTACTCCTCAAGCGTGACCATCTTCTTCTGGTCGGCGGAGTGGAACAGCAGCAGATCCTGCAGCTTTTCCTTTTCCATGCCGTAGGTCGAATAGATGCCGAACTTCAAGCCGCGACCAAAGTCCTTGAAGAAGCCCTCGTACTTCTCGCGGTCGTTGTCGCGCAACTTGACGAGTTCCTGCTTGACCTTCTTCTCAACGCGACGGGCGATAGCCTTAAGCTGATTG
>CAVHFE010000024.1:0-26824 GCA_963635145.1 Oscillospiraceae bacterium | reverse complement strand
AGCGCGGCGAGCGCTTCGTTTGTCATTGAGCTTCAAGCGCCCTACGGGGCGCTTTCTTTCTTTCTTTCGAGGTAGCTCTTTGCGTCTTGTATCGCTGTGATTTCCGGCGCCCTCTTTAAGCAGATTTACGGTTAATCGCATTCTTTTCGGTCTTGCCTGAATGGCGTCCGTGATTTTGGCAAACATCGCTCTCCATTTGTTGGTCGAACGCCTCTAGCTAATTTGCTTTGCTTGCGCTTGCTTTTATTTGGTTGTGGCAATCGTGCTTGCATGCGGATAGAATTGCCGTGACAAAACTTAAATGAAAGGCGGATCTTATGGCATTCGTGGAAGTGGACCCTAAGGAGCTCGTCGAGGCTCCCTTCAAGCTGTTCGATGACGAATGGGCTCTTTTGACGGCAGGAGCTTGCGACAAGTGCAACACTATGACGGTTTCTTGGGGCGCTGCGGGCACCTTGTGGGGCGGCCCTTCCGTTACTGCATATGTGCGTCAGACGCGTTACACCAAGGAGTTCATGGACAATAACGATAGCTTCACGTTGTCCTTCTTCGGGGGCGAGTGCAAGAAGGCGCTTGCCCTTTGCGGCAAAGTGTCCGGTCGCGATTGCGACAAGATCGCAGATGCCGGTCTAACCGTTGCCGATTTTGATGGTGTTGCCGCTTTTGAAGAGGCACGCTTGGTTTTGAAGTGCTCCAAGAAGTTTGCACAGTTGCTGGATCCCGAGAGCTTCATCGATAAGGGCATTCTGGACAAATGGTATGGCGATAAGGACTATCACACCATGTACATCGGCCTTATCGAGAAGGCGTACGTTAGGGCATAGCCGAAAAGTCTTCTTAAGCGACTTAAGTGACGCCTTGGTCTTTAGGTGCCTGGGCTCGCTTTACGCCTTAGGCCTTCTTCTCGAACTCAAGAGGCTTTCTAGCCTGGCAAGCTGGAATCTCGTATAGTTTTAACTCGCCTGTCTCTAAGCTGTGCTCTGTGTGTTCAGAGCACATAATCAGCACGTTAAAAAGCGACGCCTCCTGCAACGGGAGGCGTCGCTGTGCGTTGGGCTTGTATTGCGAAGCTACGAGATGGCGTCGCTGCGTTCTTTGATTTTCTTGGCGATGCGCTTTTTCTCTGAGCCGGTTACAGGGGTAGGCTGGTAATCGTTGTACGAGGAGTGCCCCGAAAGGGAGCAGGGAATCGTGTTGATCGTGTCGGTGTTGATGGTGTCGCCTTCGATCTTGAAGGTCTGCTGGAAAATCCACGTGTCCTTGTCGGTGGGGTCGGCGTTACCACCGAAGCAGAAGTTGCCCATTGAGTAGACGATGTAGCGACCGTTGTACTGCTCGTAGCCCTGAATCACATGCGGGTGGGAGCCTACTACCAAGGTGGCGCCCGCGTCGATGGCCGCATGCCCCAATTCGCGCTGGTCGGAATCGGGTGTGGCTTCGCGCTCGATGCCCCAGTGAATGTAATCGATGATCACCTGGGCGCCGTTTTCCTTGGCCTCTTTGATTTTGGAGACCATCTCATCTTTAATGCCGATACCCTCGGCAAGCTCGTAGGTGCCGATCAGGGCTACCTTGGTGCCCTTAACATCCATGTAGGCGATGTTGTCGTAGCCGAAGCTCTGGATGCCGGCGTCGTTCAAGGCGTTGACGGTGTCCGTGTAGCTCTGGTTGCCGTAATCATGGCTGTGGTTGTTGGCCGTGCTGGCGGCCTCAACGCTGCTCGAGGTGAGGATTTTGGTATAGGCCTTGGGACCCTTGAAGGCGAACTTCTTTTCGGCGCGGCTTGTCTCGTTGGTGAGCGTGCCCTCGAAGTTGACGACGGTCAGGTCGTCTGCTTCGAAGATGCTTTTCACGTTTTTAAGGAAGTACGAGTAGTCCTTGTTCTGCTTGTTCACCATTGCGGTGAAGTTGGTGGAAGTGTCGAAGTTCTCGTCGGTTCCCAAGGTGCAGTCGCCTGCAAAGGAGACGGTGAACTCCGTTGACTGAACGGTGTCGGCCGTAGTGTCGCTGGTGGTGAGCGCTTCCTGCTGCTGCGTCTCGCCTTCGTTGGAGCTGCAGGCGTTCAAAACGAAGAAGGCAATGACGATTAGCACGACAAGGACCGCAACCAAAATCACGTTGATGTTCAAGCCGAAGGGCCCTGTGCCGTTGGAGCTGAAGGGGCTTTTGCTTTGGGACTTGCCGCCGCTGAAGCCGTTGCTGCCGATGCGATTGCCTATCCCGCCGCCGTTGCCACTGGGGAAGGGGAGGCCGATGCTGCGAGATTGCGCTGAGCGCCTATGCTCCCTTTTGCCGAGCTTGAGGTTGCGCTGCGATTGCGTATCGCGGCGTGAACCATGGAATTCCTGGTCAAGGACGCTGCGCGGGTGGATTTCCGATGAGGCGCTGGCGGTGTTGTACCAGGAGGGCCTGCCGGTATGCGCATCGGGTGCGGCGTCCTGCTGTACCGAGCTAGCTTGCTCGGGGGCATGGGCATCGTATTCCACGAGGTTGCGGCTGGTGCCGGAGCGTCGCGCGCTTCGGCGTTGGCTTGCGCCAGCGCCTCGTGATGTACCAGAGGCAGGCTTGGCTTTGTCGCTCTGCACGCCGTAGGCGTAGGCGGAATCGGGCATGCCGGACGCATCGGCCGCATCAGGACTGGCATACCCGCCGGCTGTCTCGGATACCTGGGCTGTGCCCCTTGCATCGGGGTTCCGGCTTTCGGAGGTCGACCAAGGATTGGGGCGTGCGCCACGATTGATGTTGGGGCTTGCGGGGTTGGCAGGGTTGCCACGCAAAGGTGCTTCGCGGTTGGTGGTTCGAGGGACAGGGGCGGGTTCTTCTTCCTGGCGGGTGGTGAACAGGCTGCTGACGGGGTTCTTTTGGCGCGTGTTGGACCAAACGACCTTGCCGTCAACTAGTTGCGCCGACTTGCTTTTCGTGTCGTTGACCTGGCCGTTGTACCAGCTGCCGGTGAAACGACCGGGCTGCACGCGGCTGGAGTGCCAGTGGCTTTCCGACTCGGAGTGCCACGACCCGTTCCAGGCGTTTTTGCTCTCGTTTTCTTCGGGCGATTTGTCTGCCATCACTGTCCCTTTCCTCGCTCAAGTAATGGTACCAGTAAAAACCCGTAATCATTGTGGTGGTATGAAGGGGATTTGCGCAGCTTGGTGTATGCTTGCCCCTAAGAAAAGAAAGGCTAGGCAAACAGCATGATCATCTATAAAACTCCTCAGCAAATCGAGGAATACGCGCAAGGTGCGGGCGTTTTGAGCGCGCGCGTTCTGCGCGAGGTCGGCGCTCGGGTGAAACCGGGCGTTTCCACGCTTGAGCTCGACCAGTTCGTGGAAACCTATATTCGCCTGCATGGTGGCACCCCAGGCTTCAAGGGTCTCTACGGTTTCCCGGGGTCCATTTGCGCCTCCGTTAACGAGCAGATCGTGCACGGCATCCCCTCCAAGAACGTCGTCTTGAAAGAGGGCGACATCATCTCCATCGACACGGGTGCTACGGTTAACGGCTGGGTGGGCGACAACGCCTGGACCTTCCCCGTGGGCAAGATCAGCCCCGAGAAGAAGCGCCTGCTCGAGATTACCGAGAAGTGCCTGTGGGCTGGCATCGAGGCTGCGCGCCCGGGCAACCGCTTAGGCGACATAGGCCATGCGGTGCAGGAGGTCGCGGAAGGCGCCGGCTACGGCGTTGTGCGCGAGTATGTGGGGCATGGCGTCGGCCGCGTGATGCACGAGGACCCCAACGTTCCCAACTACGGTAGGAAGCACACCGGCATCGAGCTTAAGCCCGGCATGATCATCGCCATCGAACCCATGATCAACATCGGCACGCACAAAACCCGCACCTGCGATGACGGCTGGCTCGTCGTTACCCGTGATGGAAAGCCCTCTGCCCACTTCGAGAAGACCATCGCCATCACCGAGGACGGCCCTCGCGTGCTCACCCGCGAGCCCGACTTCCTGCGACCCGTTAACAAGTAGGAGTGCGGGCTTTCAAGAACGGTTTCTAAACAAACAGGCCTATCGACGAGCAAGTTGATAGGCCTGTTTGCTTTGGTTGGATGATTGAGCCGGATTGCGCCCCGCCTGGCTTAGCTGAAGAACACCTCGGAGGCGCGCTCGTAGAACGAGCCGGACTTGTAGCGAAGAAGGATGGTCGGCTCTTCGCCGGTGGAAACGGTGATCCTTTGAATGGGGCTGTCGAAGTGCACGGGCTCGCCGTCGATGAAGAGCGACGACTCGCGATTGTCGTCGGAATCGCGCATGACAATCTCCACCACGTCGGAGGGTGCGGTCACGAGCGCGCGGGAGTGCAGGGTGTGGGGCGCGATGGGCACGACCACCAAGCCGTTGTAGCCGGGGCTCACCAAGGGCCCGCCAGCGGAAAGCGCATAACCGGTTGAGCCGGTGGCCGACGATACCACCAGGCCGTCGCCGCGCATGTCGGCGATTTTGATGCCGTCGACGTGGTAGGTGAAGTCGATGCTGCGCCCGCGCTCGCCGCGGGTGAGCGCCATTTCGTTGAGCGAGAAGAACTCGTAGACCGGCGCTTCCTTTTGGGCAATGGCCTGCTCGGTTGGGTCGCGTGTGAACTCCGTGGGCTGAAGCTCCACGCAGACGCGCAGGTTGGTGCGCGCCTCGGTGATGGCGTCCCCGCTCAGCGCCGCGGCCACCAGGGGGATAAGCCCCTCGGCGTTGGAGTTGGCCATGAAACCCAGATGCCCGTAGTTGGTGCAGAGGATGGGGATGCGGCGGTAGCCCACCTGGCCTGCCGCACGCAAGATGGAGCCGTCGCCGCCCAGGACGATGACCATGTCGAATTGGTCCATGTCGCCGACCAGCCCCACGATGGGCTTGAAGAAGGGAACTTCATTGGAGTCGAAGCATTCGTATTCGATTCCTTGGCTGGTAAGGTACATTTCCAAGGTGAACGACGCTTCGAATGCTTTTGAGTTGTATTTATTGCGAACAATAAGAAAGCGCATGCGAATTCCCTTACTATGATTTAGCCGAATGCAGCCTAAGGCGCCATGCCTGGCTGCATTGCTTTGCAGATTGCCTATCTACCAGGTTTAACCGTTAAAGTTTGCCGGCAGGTGAACTCTGCAGGGAATTACACTATAAAGCAAAAGCGCATGGGGGCCTTGTGGCGAACGATACAAGCACGAATATTCTCAAGAACACGGGCCTGATCTCGCTGTGTACTCTGGTTTCCCGCGTGACGGGCCTGCTGCGCACCTGGGCCATGGCCTTCGCGCTGGGCAACACCTTGTTCACCTCGGCCTATCAGATTGCCAACAATCTGCCCAACATGGTCTTCGAGCTGTGCGCTTCGGGCGTTTTGGGAACCGCCGTGTTCGTGCCCTTGTACCTGCTTCAAAAAGATAAGCATGGTCAAGAAGCTGCCGAGCGTTTCACCAACAACATGCTCACCTTGACCACCATCTTCTTGGGCGTGCTTTCCTTGGTGTGCGCCGTTGCCGCGCCTTTGATCATCCAGACGCAAACCTTCACCGTCGGCGCCGGTGAGACCCAAGACCTGGCCATTTTCTTCTTCAGAATCTTCGCGATTCAGATTCTGTTCTACGGTTTGAGCGCTCTTGTTATGGGCGTTTTGAACGCCGAGCGTGAGTTCCTGGCGCCTTCGTTGGTTCCCATCCTCAACAATCTCATCGTCATCATCACGATGTTCGGATTCGTGCCTCTTTCCGCTTGGGACACCACGGCATCCATGTGGTGGCTCGGCATCGGCACGACGCTGGGCGTTTTCGTTCAGCTTGCCGGCCAGGTCCCGGCGCTGATCAGACATGGCTTCAAGTTCAAGCCCGTCGTGGACTTGCGCGACCCGATGCTCGTCGAGGCCTTCAAGATGGCGGCGCCCATGTTCCTCTACGTGGCCGGCACCATGATCACCATCAGCTGCCGCAACGCCTTTGCGCTCGATGCCGCCTCGAACGGCCCGTCCACCTTGTCGTACGCACGCATGTGGTGGCAGCTACCTTACGGCGTCATTGCCGTGTCCATTTCGTCGACCATGCTCACCGAGATGGCCGACTGTGCCGCGAACGAGGATTGGCGGGGCTTCAAGGACTTCGTGTCGAAGGGTTTGCGCTCCACCTTGTTCTTGATGCTGCCCCTTGCTGCCATGGTCGGCGCGCTTGCGGTGCCGCTGATCCAGCTGTTCCAGGCAGGCTCCTTCACCGCCGACGACGTTGCCTACGTTTCCGAGGTCTTGGCCGTTTGGACCATCAGCCTGCCCTTCTATGCGGGCTACATGTATTTCTACAAAGTGTTCGCCGCCATGCGCAAGTTCACGCTTTTCGCCTGCGTGGACATCTGCATGCGTCTTGTACAGGCCCTGCTTTACTCCTGGCTTTGCAAACCCGAGAACTTCGGCGTCGCGGGCATCCCCTTAGGCGACATCTTCTTCTATGGAAGCATGTTCCTTATCTGCTCGCTCATCGTGTATCGCAGGGTCGGCAGCTTCGGTTTCGGCAAGGTCGTGACGCTGGTGGTGAAGGGCGGCATCGCCTCGCTGGTGGCAGCGGCCGTGGTCTACGTGCTGTCCAGCCTTGCAACGAAGGGCTTCGCGTTGGTGAGCCTACCCATCCCGGCCATCGCAAGCGCCTTCATCACCGTTTGCGTATGCGGCATCTTGGGGCTCGTTGTGGCCTTCGGGCTGTGCAAGCTCATGAAGGTTCGCGAATACGAGATGCTCGCAGGCTTGGTCAAACGTCTGTTCGGCAAACTGAAGCGCGCCTAAGGGCAGCCAGTTCAGGGGCAGCTAGCCCAAGCTTGGCCAGCTAATCTAACAAACCCGCCTTTTAGCGCGGTTCGCGCGCGGCAAGCACGCATTTAACGAGTCTGCGCGAGTTTGCGCACAAAGAAGCCTCCCGGTTTCTCTTCTTGCAGCTGGCAAGGGGTTGAAAGGGGGAGGCTTTTGTTGCCTTAGGGCTTGCGGTCAAGAGGCGCGAGCTGCGTCTGCAGCAAAGCGCTTGAAGCTCGCGCTCCTGCAAGCGTGAAGTCGGTGCGCTTACTTGTGGTAGTAGTGGTGATTTTCGAACTGGGGCTCGCAGCACACGTTGATGCCGAGCGTGCGGTACAGGCGCTCGTCGGCCTCGGGGATGATCACGCTGAAGAAGGCGTCGCAGCCCTGCAGCTTCTTCAAAGCCTCAAGCGCGGTGGCCGCGGCCTCGTCGGTTGCCGAGCTGATGGACAGCGCGATGATGGTCTCGTTGGGGTGCAGGCGGGGGTTCTGCGAGTGAAGATAGTCGATCTTCATGTTGCAGATGGGCTCAAGCGCTTCGTCGGAGATGAGCAGGGCCCCGTCATCGATGCCCGCCACTGCCTTAAGCGCGTTCATCAGAGTGGAGCTGGCGGCACCCAAGAGCGCCGAGGTCTTGCCGGTGATGACGCGGCCGTCCTCGAGGATGATGGCGCCGGCGGGCAGGCCCGTGGCCTCGGCTTTGATAAGGGCCTCCTTGCGGCCGGGGTAGGTGTGGTAATCAAGGCCGGACTGCTGCATGATCAGCTCGAGGCGCGCAACCTCTTCCTCGCCCGAGCCCGTGCGCTTCACCTTGACCGCCGTGTTGAAATAGCGGCGCAGAATCTCGTTGTTGGCGGCGCGGCGGCATACCTCGTCGTCGCAGATGGCGTTGCCCGCCATGTTCACGCCCATGTCGGTGGGCGATTTGTAAGGGGACTCGCCCAGAATCTTTTCCATCATCGCCTTGAGTACCGGGAAAATCTCGACGTCGCGGTTGTAGTTGACCGTGATCTCGTTGTAGGCCTCCAGATGGAAGGGGTCGATGATGTTGGCGTCGTCCAGGTCGACCGTGGCGGCCTCATAGGCGACGTTGACGGGGTGCTTCAGGGGCAGGTTCCAGATGGGGAAGGTCTCGTATTTGGCGTAGCCGGCCAAAACGCCGCGCTTGTTCTCGTGGTAAAGCTGGCTTAGGCAGGTTGCCATCTTGCCGGAGCCGGGGCCGGGTGCGGTTACGACGACCAGGGGCTTTTCGGTGAGGATGTACTCGTTTTTGCCGTAGCCCTCGTCCGAGACGATGTGCTCGATGTCGTGCGGGTAGCCGGCGATGGGGTAGTGCAGGTAGTGCGAAACGCCCAGGGTGTCCAGGCGCTTGATGAAGGCGTCGGCGCCCGGCTGGTTGGCGTACTGGGTGATGACGACGCTGCCGACGTAGAAGCCAAGGCCCTGGAAGATGTCCATCAGGCGCAGGACGTCCTCGTCGTAGGTGATGCCCAAGTCGCCGCGCACCTTGCTCTTCTCGATGTGATTGGCGTTGATCGCGATGACGATCTCCACCTCGTCACGCATGCTGGAGAGCATGCGGATCTTGGAATCGGGGGCGAATCCGGGCAGAACGCGGGAAGCGTGGTAGTCGTCGAACAGCTTCCCGCCGAACTCCAGGTAGAGCTTCCCGCCGAATTGGGCGATGCGCTCCTTGATATGCTCGGCCTGCATGGAGATGTATTTATCGTTGTCGAAACCGATTTTCATTGAAAGGGCTCCTTTGATTGATGTGGGCGTGTGTTTCCAAATGATTTCACGCATGCGCCCAATTGTAACCTGCGCGCGGGGTGCTCGAGCGCCCGTTTCCCTCTTTTGTTTCGGCTAAGTTAACGATGAGCGCTTCCATGCGCGGCGCGGGCAAAGCATCTTAAAATAAAAAAACGTTTGCAGGACATTTTGCCCGAGCAAGCGTTTTTTGTTTTCTGGGCACGCTTTATACGTTGCGAAGGCGTGCTTTGTCCGTATGGCTCGTTTTCGATGGATAGGAGAACTATGACCAAACACATCTTCGTTACCGGTGGCGTCGTTTCGTCTTTGGGCAAGGGCATCACCGCTGCTTCCCTGGGTCATTTGCTTAAGGCCCGTGGTTACAAGGTGACCATGCAGAAGATGGACCCCTATCTCAACGTCGACCCCGGCACGATGTCCCCCTTCCAGCACGGCGAGGTCTTCGTCACCGACGACGGCCATGAGGGCGACCTTGACCTGGGCCATTACGAGCGCTTCATCGACGAGAGCCTTTCGCGCGAGTCCAACTTCACTCAGGGCTCCATCTACCAGAGCCTCATCGCGCGCGAGCGCCGCGGCGACTTCTTGGGCGGCACCGTTCAGGTTATCCCGCACGTCACCGAGGCCATCAAGACGCGCCTGCGCCGTATCGCCGAACAGTCCAACGCCGACATCGTCATCTCCGAAATCGGCGGCACCATAGGCGACATCGAATCTCTGCCCTTCATCGAGGCTGCCCGCCAGTTTAAAAAGGAAAAGCCCTACGGTGATGTCCTTTTCGTCCACGTGGCGCTGGTGCCCTACATCGCTGCAGCTCACGAGGTTAAGACCAAGCCCGTCCAGCACTCCGTCAAGGAGCTTAGGTCGCTTGGCATCCAGCCCGACTTCATCGTGTGCCGCTCCGACCATGAGATTTCGGACGGCGTTCGCAAGAAGATTGCGCTGTTCTGCGACGTTGCGCCCGGCGACGTCCTCGACTGCATCGACGCTCCCTCCATCTACGAGGTGCCCATCGCCCTTCGCGAGCAGGGCTTTGACGAGAAGGTCCTCGATCGCTTCGGCCTTGAGGCCGGCGAGATCGACCTGACCCCGCTCAAGACCTTCCTTGCCGCTGCCGATTCCTGCGAGGGCGAGGTGAGCGTCGGCGTCGTCGGCAAGTACGTCGATCTGCCCGACGCCTACCTGTCCATCGTCGAGGCCTTGGGCCATGCCGGCGTTGCCAACGGCGTGCATGTTGACGTTCAGCTCATCGACGGCGAGGAGCTCAACCACGACAACGCCGAGGAAGTGCTGGGCAAGATGGACGCGATCCTCGTTCCCGGCGGCTTCGGCCAGCGTGCTTTCGAGGGCAAGATCGAGGCGGCGCGCTACGCCCGCGAGAACAAGATCCCCTTCCTGGGCATTTGCTTGGGCCTGCAGGCGGCCGTGTGCGAGTTCGCCCGCAACGTCGTCGGCCTGGAGGGCGCTACTTCCGCCGAGTTCGACGAGGACGCCGATTACCTGCTCATCGATTTGATGCCTGAGCAGGAGGACGTTGAGGACAAGGGCGGCACGATGCGCCTGGGCGCCTACCCCTGCAAGCTTGAGAAGGGCTCGCTCGTCAACCAGATTTACGGCGAGGAGATCATCTACGAGCGCCATCGTCATCGCTACGAGGTCAACAACGCCTATCGCGATCAGCTGCAAGAGGCCGGCTTGAAGATTTCCGGCCTGTCGCCCGACGGTCGCCTTACCGAGATGATCGAGATTCCCGGTCATCCTTATTTCGTTGCCACCCAGGCTCACCCCGAGTTCAAGAGCCGCCCCATCAAGCCCCACCCCTTGTTCGTCGGCTTGGTTAAGGCTGCTATCAAATAGCATTTGCCTCTGGCTTTGGGTTCGGTTCCGCCGTGGGCGCCGCTTGGCGCGCGCCCGGTGGGGAAGTGCTGGCGGGCAGGTTTGCCGGCCGCCTTTGCGCGAAGCTTGAGTTTATCCGGCCCCCCGCATGGGGGGCCGGGAAAATTAATGGCGACTGATTAGCTGTGCCCCATTCTGCGATTCGACATCGTAGAATGGGGCACATGCATTATGCCCGCCAATATATCGCCTACCTGCTTGCCGAGCGCGGATCGTCCTCGCGCACCGTCGATGCCTACACGCACGACCTGAACAAATACCTGGAATTTCTGGGCGAGCAGGGGATTGACGATTCCTCCGAGATCACGCGCAACGACATCCTTTCCTACGAGCGCGCGCTTTCGGGGTTGGGCCTTGCGCCCGCCACCATTAAAAGGAAGATCTCGGTCGTCAAAGGTTACCATCGCTTCCTCGTCCCAGAGGGATACGCCAAGAAAAACGCCGCGTCCAACGTGAGCCTGCCCAAGCAGCCCGAGGCCTTGCCCGAGGTTGTCTCGATAGAGAAGATGCAGGAGCTGCTTGACGGCTGCGATGTTTCCACGCCGCTTGCGCGCCGAAATCGCACGATTTTGGAAGTGCTCTATGGCTGCGGCTTGCGCGTGAGCGAGTTGTGCGGGCTCGATCTTGATCGCGTTCTTTTGAACGAAGGCTATTTGCGCGTGATGGGTAAAGGCGCCAAGGAGCGTGTGGTCCCGCTTTCCGGATACGCGTTAGCTTGGCTTTCTTCTTACATTGCCGAGGATCGCCCCCTAATCCGCTGCAGCACCACCACACCCAGCGCCGCCGTTTTCGTGAACGCACATGGGCGCAGGATTTCCCGGCAGAGCGTTTGCAAAATCGTCGAGCGGGAGGGCCTGCGCGCGGGCATCAAGGGTCTGCATCCTCATACCCTAAGGCATTCGTTTGCGACCCATCTGCTTGAGGGCGGGGCCGACCTGCGCGCGATCCAGGAGATGCTGGGGCACGCGAATATCTCGACGACCCAGATTTACACCCATGTGCAAACGCGCCAACTGCTTGAGGAGTACCTGAGCGCCCACCCGCGCGCCGCCTTGCGCTAGGTGAGTATGTCCCGCCAACTATCTAGGGGCCCTTTTATGGCCTTGGGCAATTCCTGCCCGTTTCGCTTTTGGGCTTAAGGTCCCTCTTTCTTCCTGCGTTCTTCGCTTTTGCTTTTCGCGTTCTTTGCACAGCACCGTTCTACGCTCTTGTTTTGTCCGCTGCCGATGGAAGGGCCGAGCTGTCTTCGGCCCCTTAGGGGAAAACGCCCCACTTTTTGCTCGAAAATGGGCTCCGATGGGTGAAGCTGGGCCATTTTTGGTCTAAATGTGAAGCGACTGCCGAAAATCCATCAAGTTCAGGGGAAAGCATTTCCGGGCAAGATTAGAACAAATTAAGCGAATTTTGTAGCTAAATCAGCCTAATAGCACCATATCTAGTGGTGTCTCAATTCGCGCTCTCTGCCGCTCCCTCGGGTGGGTGGTTTGCTCGCCCAAACTTGCCCATAAAATCCCATAAATCGTTGCAAATCGACCCCTCCTGCCTTAGGATTGAAGTCGCGAAAGTCCCTAAGGATTCTTGAAGGGAGGGATAGATGGCCGCGTTCGAAGGCTCATATCGCCACAAAATCGATGCGAAAGGCCGCCTATCGCTTCCTGCTGAGTTTCGTAAGGACTTGAAGCGAGACCTCAAGATTGTTCTGTCCGACGATCCCGAGAACCCGAGCCTTATGATCTTTGAGCCCGAGGAGTACACGCAATGGTTGGACCACTACTTCGATAAGAAGGGTGGCTACGATCCGTCCAACCGTCAGATGCGCAACTTCCGCAAAGTCATGGCCTCTCGTTCGAAGCCTTGTCAGATGGACGACGGTGGTCGAATCCGTTTAACGGCCGAGCAGCGTGAGCGCGCCGGCCTGTCGACGGACGTCACGATCATCGGCGATTTCGATCATTTGGAAGTCTGGGACACTCAGCGTTGGGAAGAGTTCGAGCTACAGGCTCTTGCTCTCGACTTCGACTAGAAGACCAAGGTTGGGTATCGAAGAACGATGACAAGCGAATACCGGCATATCCCTGTCCTCCTTTCCGAGTGCCTCGAGCAACTCGCACTTCAACCACACCACACGTTCGTGGATGCAACACTCGGAGGGGCGGGACATTCCTTGGAAGTTGCCAAGATCTTGGGGCCCGAGGGCCATTTGATCGGCATCGACCAAGATGAGGTGGCCCGCGCCGCTGCCACCGAGCGTTTGATGGCTCTGCCTGATGAGTCGCGCCCGGAGATAAGCGTGCTTGCGGGAAACTTCGGGGACCTGGATCGTCTGCTTACCGAGGCTGAAATACCTGGAATCGACGGAATCCTGTTCGATATAGGCGTTTCCTCCGTGCAGATCGATACGCCATCCCGCGGCTTCTCTTTCAAAGAGAATGGCCCTTTGGATATGCGGATGAACCCGAGCAATCAAACTCTAACCGCAGCAGAGATCATCAACAACTATAACGCAGCAGATCTCGCTCGGATCATCCGGCATTATTCCGATGAGAAATGGGCAAGCCGCATCGCGGATTTCGTGGTGGAGGCGCGCAAAAAAGCCCCCATCACCGAAAGCGAGCAGCTTGTCGAGATCATCAAAGCCGCCGTCCCTGCTTCGGCAAGGCGCAGCGGCGGTCATCCGGCGAAGCGAACCTTCCAGGCCCTGCGCATCGAGGTGAACGGCGAGCTGGACGTCTTGAAGCGTGGTTTGGAATCGGCCATCCGCTGGCTCAACCCGGGCGGAAGGATAGCGGTCATCAGCTATCACTCGCTCGAGGACCGGATCGTCAAGGATATGTTCCGCGAATTTTCGCAAGGCTGCACCTGCCCGCCCGATTTGCCGGTGTGCGTGTGCGGCAACAAGCCGGTACTCAAAGTCATCACAAGGAAGCCCATTCTTCCTTGCAAAGAGGAAATCGAGCGCAATGCTCGCAGTAGGAGCGCAAAGCTCCGCGTGGCGATGCGCTTGGATGAAAACGCTTAGAGCCTTTTCGGGGCGCTAAGGATAGATGGAACTCAAGCGCCCACGGTAAGGAGGTCGCAACATGGCAGCACCTGCACTCGCCAATGCGGCCGCACCCGCTCGGCGCAAATACTCTTCTCCCGCAACCAGCCCATCGCGCACCGAGCGCCGAACCACCAGCCCTCAAAGGGCAAAGGTTCGCGTTGTCCGTGGGGGTAAGTCCCAGCGGCATGGGATCGATCTGCGCTCCCTTGCCAAGCCGATCATCGCTTTGATTCTGATTGTCGCCATCGCCTCAATCGCGAAGATCACGGTTGTCGGCTTCTCCTACGACACCGCCCAGCAGACGAGCGAGCTGCGCACCCAGATCAGCGATCTGGAGTCCGAAACCACCTCGCTCACTATTCAGAAGAGCCTGGTGGCAAGCCCCACCAACCTGCGCGACAAGGCGGAAAAGCTCGGCATGTCCGCAGCAGAAAGCTCCGAGACCATCAAACTCTCCAAAGACGTTGTGAAGACGGACGCCGATGGCAACCTGTCCTTGTCTTTGAGCTTGGCTGCGGTGGCTAAGGAATAAGCCGTATGCGCGATAGCTTTGGCAATGGACGGGAGGGACGCAATCGTTCGTCTCGCCCGGAAGGTGGGCGCAGGAGCGCGCGTAGTTCTTCGCGCGATTCTTATCGCATGAACAATGAAAGACGGTTGGGCGCGCGTGCTCGTGGTTCCCGCACGGGCTTCGATGCTGCAGGCGGACGTGCGCATGAGTCGCGTACATCCCGTGGTGCACGGTCGTCTCGTGGCGGCCGCAACCAGGCTGCATCTACCTATAGCCATTTAGCGGGCTTTGAGCTTTTCGGCATTCCCGGCATTTACGCCGTCGCCTTCATGCTTTTTTTGCTATTGGCACTGGTTGCCTGCGGTCGCTTGATTTGGGTGCAGCTCGTCGATTCCGAGGGTATCCAATCCTCCAGCGGTGGCCAGGCGGTGCAAACCTACACCATCCCGGCGGTGCGTGGAACCATCTACGATTGCAACGGTACCATCCTTGCAACCACGGTGGACACCATCAACATCTTCTGCCATCCGCATATGCTAAGCGCGGAGCAGGTTAACACCATCGCGGACTTTTTGGTGGAAAACTGCGGCGGTAAGAAGGCCGACTACACCGAGAAGCTCACGGCCGACAAGAACTTCCAATACCTTTACAAGAACGCCGACGAGAACTTGACGGACAAGATCACCGCGCTGGGGATCGAGGGCCTGGACTACGAGAAGTCCAACAAGCGCATCTACCCTTGCGGTTCCATCGGCAGCCAGGTGATCGGCACGCTCACCACCGGCGAGGACAACCAGCTCACGGGCGTCACCGGTCTGGAGCGATACTACAACGACATCCTTTCCGGCAGCTCCGGCGAGAGGGTGGCTTCCTACAGCCGCGACGGCGTTTTGATTCCCGGTTCCAGCACCACGACGAAGGAGGCCGTTGCCGGCAAGGACATCGTCGTCTCGATCGACATCGAGATGCAGGAAGCGGTTGAAAAAGCGCTCGAGGTCAACGCGAAGAGCGTTTCTGCCGATACCGAGTCGGGTATCGTCATGGACGCATCGACCGGCGAGATCGTTGCCTGCGCGGGTTCGCCCACCTTCGACATCACCGATACCTCCAAGGTCAAAGAGGGTGCCACCAATATGAACGGCATCAACTTCGCCTACGAGCCGGGCTCGGTGTTCAAGCCCGCCATCATGCTCGCCGCGCTTGAGGCCGGCACCACTAAGGCGGGCCAGAACTATTACTGCCCTTCAAGCTTGAAGGTCGGCGACTTCACCATCAGCGACTCGCATGATCGCGGCGCCGAAACGATGAGCACCACTAAGATCATCGCCGATTCCTCGAACGTGGGCATGTCCCTGATCTCGAAGAGCCTTGGCGCGAAGAAGATGGCCAAGTACATCAAACGCTACGGCCTTACCGGTAAGACCGGCGTGGATTACCCTGCGGAAGCGTCGGGGAACATCGCCGACTACAAGGACTGGTCCAAGGCCCAGCAGTACAACATCAGCTTCGGTCAGGGCGTCACCACCACGGGCATCTCGCTGGTGCGCTTCTACGGCGCCCTTGCCAACAACGGTGTGGCGAACACGCCTCATTTCCTGGTAAGCATCCCTTCCGACAACGATACGAAAAGCTACGACAGCGAGGAAATCGTCAAGAACAAGTCCGCCCTTAAGTCTTTGATCAAGATGATGGAGGCGGTAGTCGAGGACGGCACCGCCCCCGATGCCGCGATCGATGGCTTCAAGGTTGCCGGCAAGACGGGCACGGCGCAGACCGTGAACTCCAACGGCGAGTACGGCCACGGCGTTTACAACATCAGCTTCTGCGGCTTCATCCCCGGGGCTTCCAAGAACCTTGTTTGTTATGTGGGTGCCACGCAGGTGCCGGGCATGTATCAAACCGTCCAAGCGTTTAACGATATAATGACCTTCGCCGTAGAACGCTACAACATTACTCAGGAGTGACGTCGTATGGGTATGACTTGCAAAGAACTTTTCGAGGGGCTTGAGTGCACCATCCTCGGCAACGAGGACGAGGTGGTTACCGGCATCGCGAACAGCAGCAATAAAGTGAAACCCGGCGACGCCTTCTGCTGCATCGTCGGCCTGAAGACCGACGGCCACACCTTCGCGCAGGACGCCATCGACCGCGGCGCGCACGTCGTCGTGTGCGAGCGCCCCTTGGTTTTGGCCGATGCGAGCGACGTGACGCTTGTCATCGTTTCCGACAGCCGCAAGGCGATGGCCCACATCGCGGCGCGCTTCCATGGCGACGCTTCCGCAAGTTTTGCCCTGGTCGGCGTGACCGGCACCAACGGCAAGACGACCACCACCTATTTGGTTGACCATATCGCCCAGGTCATGGGTCAGCGGACGGGTCTTATCGGCACGGTCAGCACCGTTATCGACGGCAAGGCCCATAGCTCCGAGCGCACCACGCCCGAGTCGACCGAGCTTCAAGAACTCTTCGCCGAGATGCGCGACGCCGGCTGCGGCGTGGTTACTATGGAGGTGAGCTCGCACGCGCTCGATTTGGAGCGCACCTGGGCAAGCAAGTTCGCGGTTACCGCTTTCACCAACCTGACCCAGGATCACCTGGATTACCACCGCACTTTCGAGGCCTATTTCGAGGCCAAGGCCCGTCTGTTTTCCAAGGATTATCCTGCCAAGCGCGTCATCAACATCGACGGCTCGTATGGCAAGGAGCTTCTTGCCCGTTGCTCGCGCAACGGCGACTCAGTCATCACCACGGGCTTCGCGTCCGAGGCGCAGATTCATCCTCGCGAGGTTGAGTACGGCTCCGCTTCCACCACGGTGACCCTCGACGTGAAGGGCCAGAACATCTCCTTCACTTATCCTTTGGTGGGCAGGTTCAACGTGGAGAACATCATGACGGCCTTCGGCGTCGGCCTGCAGCTGGGCTATTCGGCCCCCGCCGTGGCCAGCGCCCTTAAAGATGCGCCTGCGGTTCCTGGCCGCATCCAGCGCGTCCATGCGCAAAACGACGGCGACGTTCGTGTTTACGTTGACTATGCCCACACGCCCGACGCCCTTGAGAAGGCCATTTCGTCCGTTTCCGCCCTAACCGACGGCAAGACCATCGTCGTCTTCGGCTGCGGCGGCGACCGCGATTCCTCCAAGCGCCCCATCATGGGCAAGGCGGCCCTTTCGGCCGACCACGCGGTAGTGACTTCGGACAACCCGCGCACTGAGGACCCTGTGGCTATCATCGAGGACATCCTGCCCGGCATGGTGGGGGGAGAAGGCCGCTACGAGGTCGAGGCCGATCGCGCCCACGCCATCGAACTGGCCATCAAGCTTGCCAATCCCGGCGACGCCGTGCTGATTGCGGGCAAGGGTCACGAGGACTACCAGATCGTGGGAACCGAGAAGTTGCACTTCGATGACGTCGAGGTGGCACAGGGCGTTCTTAACAAGCTTTTCAGTTAGGATTCAAACATGCGTTTGAATGCACAAGTTATCGGCGACTATGTTTCGGGGCAGCTTAAAACGTCCCCGAACAACGCGAACCTTGAGGCAACGGGTCTTACCTGGGACTCGCGCGAGGTCGTCCCGGGCGATGTGTACGTTGCCTTGCCCGGCAACCGCGTCGATGGGCATGATTTCGTCCCTCAGGCGCTTGAAGCCGGCGCCGCAGTGGTGCTGGTGAGCTCTGAGCTTAGCGCTGACGTTTACGAGGATGCCTCTTCGCGCGGCACCTATGTATATAAGGTCGCTGATACCTACCAGGCCGTCACCGATTTGGCCGCGCATTGGCGTAGCCATTTGAAGGGGACGGTTATCGCCCTTACCGGATCGGTGGGCAAGACCACCACGAAAAACCTCGTTCGCGACATCCTTTCAACGACGTTTACCACCGTGGCCACGCATGCCAACCAGAACAACGAGCTCGGCGTTCCGAAGACTCTGCTGCAGGCCGAGGCCGACACGCAGATGGTTGTCGTCGAGATGGGCATGCGCGGATCGGGCCAACTTGCTTCGTTGTGCGAGTTCGTCAAACCCGACATTGCCTTGGTAACCAATTGCGGCGAGTGCCATATCGAGCTTCTGGGCTCGCGCGAAGCCATCGCCCGCGCCAAGGCCGAAGCCGTGGCCGCGCTCCCCGAAGGGGGTAAGGCGGTGCTCAATCTTGCCGACGAGCGTTTCGGCCTTGTTTGCGAAGCCGGTCAGGTTAAGGAAAAGAACATCGAGGTCTTGGGCTTCGATGGCACCGGCTCCGCCAAAGATGCCTATGCCTGGGCAAACGAGCTTTCGCTTGACGAGTCCGGCCGTCCGCATTTCGTTTTGCATCTGCCCGACGGCGCGCACAAGGCGAGCATGGAGCTGCGCGGAGCGCATAACGTTTCCAACGCCTGCGCCGCTGCCGCCCTTGCTTACTCGGTTGGGGTTCCTGCAGGCTCGATTGTGAGCGCCCTTAAGACTTCCTTGCCCGAACTGGGGCGTCAGGAAATCCTGCCCGGGCGCGGCGGCATCACTGTAGTGAACGACGCCTACAACGCCAATCCCGATTCCATGAAGGCATCGCTTTCGATGTTCTGCGCTATGGACGTGGCGGGCAGGCGCGTTGCCGTTTTGGGCGACATGGGCGAGCTGGGAAGCTTCGCCGAAGCCTGCCATCGCTCGGTCGGCGCGTTCCTTGCCCCTTTGCCAGTGAGCAAACTTTTGTGCATCGGCGAGCTGTCGCGCTTCATCGCCAGTGCGGCGGTGGAGCAGGGCTACCCCGAGTCCGATACCGCCTGCTTCGCCACGCGCGAGGAGGCACTAAGCTATCTTGAATCTTTCCTTGAGCCAGGGGATGCGGTTTTGTGCAAGGCCTCGCATTCCATGGAACTCGATAAAATCGCCAAGGAGTTGACCGCTTAACATGTTCTTCGCATCTTCGTATCCCACCTTCACCGTGTTTTTGGCGGTCGTTCTTGCGGCCGTTTTCACGATGGTGCTGATGCCCCCGTTCATCAAGTTCTTGCAGGCGCATTTGATCGGCCAGCAGGTACGCGACGACGGCCCCGAGACCCATCTGGTGAAGCAGGGCACGCCTACCATGGGCGGCCTGATCATGCTTATCGGCATGGGCTTGGCCGTGGTTTTGCTTGCCAAGCCCGAGGCCGAGACCTGCTTGGTCATGGCGGCCATCCTTCTTACGGCAGCGTTGGGTTTCATCGACGACTTCACCAAGGTGGCCATGAAGCGCTCGCTCGGCCTTACCCCGAAGATGAAGCTCGTCGGGCAGTTCGTCATCTCCACCGCCTTCGTTTTGGCGGTCGTCAACCTTATCGGCGTGAAGCCCGTCGTCGCGATTCCCTTCGTGTGCACTATCGACCTGGGCATCCTTACCACCACGGTTGCGGGCATTTCCATCCCGTGGCTCTACGTGATCTTCGTCGACATCCTAATAATGGGCATGTCGAACGCCACCAACCTCACCGACGGTCTTGACGGTTTGGCCGCGGGCACGGTCATGGTCGTCATGCTGGTTATGGCCGCCATCGCATTCAGGTGCGGCGCGCTCGATTCGGCCATTATCGCCGCCGCCATGGCAGGCTGCTGCATTGGCTTTTTGTGGTTCAATTCTTACCCGGCCGATATTTTCATGGGCGACACCGGCTCGCTGGCGCTCGGCACGGGCCTTGCTTGCATCGCGGTTATCACCAACACCGAGGTGCTGAGTCTTCTGATCGGCGGCTTGTTCGTGGCCGAGGCCTTGTCCGTCATGATCCAGGTCTTCCATTTCAAGCGCACCCATAAGCGCCTGTTCCTGATGGCGCCCCTTCACCATCATTTCGAGAAGAAGGGCTGGAGCGAGGTTAAGGTGGTTATCCGTTTTTGGATTATCTCCGGCACCTTGGCCGCCTTGGGCTTTGCAATCTTCTTCGCGCAATCTTTAGGAATGTGATCGCATGAGCAAGTTGGAAACGATTGAATTCGACCCCACGAAAAAGCACGCGCCGGCCAAGCTCGGCCGAGTGCTTGTTCTTGGCTTGGGCAAATCCGGCAAGGCGGTAAGCGAGTACTGCTCCGATTTGATCGGCTCGCGCGTTGAGTCCTTGACGGTTGCCGCAGGCGCCGCCAACCCCGATGCGGCCGAATTCGCCTCGCGCATCGAGGCCAAGGGAGCGCGCGTGCTCTTCGACGTCTTCGATTTCGGGGAAAGCTATGATGTGGCCATCGCGAGCCCCGGCATCAGCGAGTTCTCCGATTTCTATCTTGCCGCTGCCGCTCATGCGCCCGAGATCATAAGCGAGGTCGAGTTCGCCTGGCGTGAAAGCGCCAAGGACTCCCGCTGGCTGGCCGTGACGGGCACCAACGGCAAAACGACCACGACTGCTCTGGCGGCGCACTTGCTTAAGGAATGCGGCCTGAAGGCTTCGGCCGTGGGCAATATCGGTGACACCTGCATCGCTGCGGTTGCGGCGGGTCAAACCGATTGCTACGTTGTCGAGGTTTCCTCCTATCAGCTTGCAAGCACGCGCGATTTCTGCCCGGACGTCGCCATCCTTTTGAACATTACGCCCGACCACGTTAAATGGCATCGCAGCTTGGAAAACTACGCTCTTGCGAAGAAGAAGATCTACGCGAACCTTGCCAAGGGCGGCACGGCTGTTGTCATGGACGCCACCAACGACGTGGTGCGCGGTTTCGTGCGCGAGCTGAAGGCCACGCTCGACTCCGAGCGCGGTTTCGCCTACATTCCCATGGGTACAGCTGATGGCATTCATTCCAACATGCGTGAGAAGTGCGGCAGCGCCAATGCCGCCTACCTTGGCGCAGGCGATGAGCTTGTGGTGGAGTGGGACGGCGTCAAGACGACGCTCGTTGCTGCCTCAAAGCTCCAGATTGCCGGCGAACACAACGCCTCCAACGCTCTGGCCGCCGCCGCTGCCGCACTTGCCTTGGGCGTCGACCCCGAGAAAGTGAACGAGGGCCTGATGAGCTTTGCTCCCCTTGAGCATCGCATCGAGCCCTGCGGCACGGTTGCCGGCGTTCGTTTCTACAACGATTCCAAGGCGACCAACGTCGACGCAACCCTGAAGGCCCTTGCAGCTTTCGGCGCCGAGCGTCCGATCGTCCTTCTTGGCGGCGACGACAAGGGCACTGATCTTTCCGAGCTCGTGGCCGAGTCCGAGACTCATTGCAAGGCGGTCGTCTGCTTCGGCGACGCCGGTGCGCGCTTCCTTGCCGCCTTCGAGGGCTCCAAGCTTCCTCATTATCCTGCGGGTAGGATGGAGGATGCTCTGGACACGGGCATCGCGCACGCAAGCGCGGGCGATATCGTCGTCCTGTCGCCGGCTTGCGCCTCCTTCGACGAGTTCAGCGGCTTTGAGGAACGCGGCCGTGTGTTTAAGGAAATGGTCGCTGAACGTGCACGCAGGCAAGGAGCTTAAAAGGTAGGAAGATGAGCAAAGGTCGAAACAAACAATCCAAACGAACCACTTCGTCCTTCGCATCGTCGTTTTCGCTCACTGGCTTGTTCTCCGGGATTACCTCGGGGCAGGCCATGGTGCTGATTTCGGCTGCTCTTTTGATTTGCGTTGGCGTCGTGATGGTGTATTCCGCCTCCTCGATCGAGTCGGTGTCCAACGGGCAACCGATATTCTCCGAGGCCGCGAAGCAGATCCTCTTCGTTTTTATGGGGGTCTTCGCGGTGGGCGCTATAGCTGCGCTTTTCCGCCGCTTTTCGATGGCGACCCTTATTTGGGTCTACTATTGGATTTGCTTGGCTTTGGTGTTGGCAACTGCGGTCGCTGGTACGGCTCAGTACGGAGCCTCGCGCTGGCTTAGCTTGGGCGGGCTTACCATCCAGGGTTCCGAGTTTGCCAAGATCGGTTTCGTTTTGATCTCGGCCCTCATCTTGAAGCAGACCAAAGAGGGCGATTTTTCCTCGACGCATTTCGGGTCGATTCTTTACAGGGTGTTCACGAACATCCGCGGAGGCGTTAGGTCGGAAAGGCATCTTGCCGATGTCGCGATTCTCCTATCCGTGTTCCTTCCGCTGGTCTTCTTGTTGTGGAAGCAGTCCGACTTGGGCACCACTATGATTTGCATAGTCGGCGTGTATGCGCTCCTTTGGGCAAGCGGGTTGTATCCTCCCAGGATGCTTATAGCCATGCTGTTTGTGTTTGTGGCGGGTGGTATAGCCGCTATCTGCAGCTCGGAGTACCGCTTGCAGCGATTCACGAGTTTCACCAATCCTTGGGCCGACCCCGATGGCAACGGATACCAGCATGTGCATTCCTTGAAGGCGCTTGCCGCCGGCGGTTTGTTCGGCGTGGGCTTGGGTGGCTCATATCAGAAGCTGCTGTATTTGCCCATGGCCAGCACCGACTTCATCTTCGCCATCATCGGCGAGGAGTTGGGCTTGGTCGGTGCGCTTGCCGTTATCGGCCTGTTCCTGGTGCTTTTGCTTGGCGGCCTGAAAATTGCCGCCTCATGCAACAATAGCTTCGGAACCATGGTGGCCAGCTCGCTTGCCATTATGATCGTGTTCCAAGCCTTCCTGAACATCTATTGCGTCATCGCCTTTGCGCCCATTACGGGCAAGCCTTTGCCCTTCATTTCCTCGGGCGGCTCTTCCATGCTGAGCTCAGTCATGACCGTTGGTTTGATTTTGTTGATGGGCGCAGGCCAAGCAGAGGAGGGCGACGTTCATGAGCGCCGCCGCAACAACCTAAGCGTTGTTTCGCAGGCCTTGCCCGCCGAGCAGGATCGCCGGGAAACGACGAGTATGGTCCCCGAATACCATTCGAACATGAATCGGACGCGTGTCCGTTCTTATAGCGCAGACGGCGCTAGCGCAGGCGCGCGCACAAGCACCAGGAGACACAAATGAAAGTAGTCCTATCAGGCGGCGGAACCGCTGGTCATATCAACCCTGCCCTTGCTTTGGCCGAGGTGCTCGAATCCCAGGGGTACGAGGTGTTCTTCGCGGGCACCCCGCAGGGCGTCGAGTCGCGCCTGGTTCCGGCGGCGGGCGTTCCTTTCAAAGCCTTCGAGGCCAGCGGATTCGATCGTCGTCATCCCTTGACGCTCGTCAAGGGCACGCTCAAAATCTTGCGCTCGAGCGGCCTGGCAAAAGATTGGCTGCGCGAGATTGGGGCCGATGTGGTCGTCTGCTTCGGTGGCTACGTGTGCATCCCGGTTGGCTACGCCGCCGAGAAGTTGGGCATCCCGGTTGTTGTGCACGAGCAGAACTCCGTCATGGGCATGGCCAATCGCGAGCTTTCAAAGAAGGCGGCCGCGGTGGCTCTAACCTACGACGTGGCGGGCAGCGCAGTGGCCGACGAATCGAAGCTCGTCGTTACGGGCAACCCCGTGCGCGCATCGGTGTTCGACTCGACGCGTGAGCAGGGTCGTCAGATGCTCGGTATTCCCGAGGACGCGCGCATGCTCTTGGTCTTCGGCGGTTCCTTGGGCGCGCGCCACATCAACACCGCGCTTTGCAAACTGAAAGAGCGCCTTCTTGCCATCCCCAATCTCTACATCGTCCATATCACGGGCCCCAAAGAGCTCGACACGGTGAATGCCGAGCTGTCCCTAACGCCTGAGGAAGCCAAGCGTTGGCAGGTCATGGGATATCAGAATCGCATGGGTGAGACCATGGCGGCGGCCGATCTGGTCGTCTCTCGCGCAGGCGCCACCTCGCTCGCTGAGATTTCGGCGCGTTGCATCCCTGCCATCTTGGTTCCCTTCCCCTATGCGACGGAAGACCATCAAACCACCAACGCGCGCTCTTATGTTAAAGCGGGTGCCGCATGGATGGTTGCCGACAAGGACGTCGAGGACAAGTTCTTCGCCGACGGCTTGATCGATTTGATCGAGAACGAGGAAACGCGCGCCGCCATGTCGCGTGCGGCCGCAAGCTTCGAGACCGGAGACGCGGCGCGCAAATTGGCAGATGTTGTGACCAAAGCGGCCAAGCGCTGAATGCTGCGCTAGGATTAAGCTTCGAATCGAATCTGAACAGACCTGTGTACGGACGAAGCCGTACTTTTTCAAAAAGGACTTTTGTGATGCAAGAGAGCATTCGTAAGATACATTTCATCGGTGTCGGTGGCGTCGGCATGAGTGGCATCGCCCATGTTGCCGCCGAGCAAGGCTACCAGGTAAGCGGCTCCGACCTGCGTCAGAGCAGCTACACCAAGCAGCTCGACGCGGCGGGCGTCAAGGTGTTCATCGGGCAGAAGGCTGCCAACATCGAAACCGTGAAGCCGGATATCGTGGTCGTTTCCACCGCGATCTTGGAGAACAACCCCGAGCTCGTCGCGGCAAAGGAGGCGGGCATTTCCATCTGGCACCGTGCGATGATGCTCGCTTACCTGGGGCGCGGCCTTCAGACGCTTGCCGTTGCCGGCACCCATGGCAAAACCACCACTTCGTCCATGCTCGCTTCGACGCTTGATGCTCTGGGTGACGACCCCACCTTCCTTATCGGCGGCATCGTGCGCGCCTACGGCTCCAACGCCCACCGCGGCGAGGGCAAGTACTACGTGGTCGAGGCAGACGAGTCCGACAAGTCCTTCACCTACTTAAGCCCCGCTTCCGTGCTGGTTACCAACATCGAGGCGGACCATCTTGACCACTACAGCGGCCTGACCGAGATTTACTCCTTGTTCGAGGAGTTCATGGCCTCCATCCCCGAAGAGGGCAATTGCGTCGTATGCGGCGATGACGCCGCGCTGGTTGAGGTGGCAGGAAAGACCGGCCGCAAGGTCACGACCTATGGTTTCGGCAAGGGCTGCGATAGTGTGCTCTCCAATTACGCGAGCCATGGTGTTTCCACCTCCTTCGACCTTCGCCTGCCCGACGGCACCCTTGTTCATGCGGGCGTAAAGCAGAACCCCGGCCGCCACAACGCGCTTAACGCGGCGGGTGTCATCACCTTGCTATGGCGCGAGGGCTTCGACCCTCAAAAGGCCGCCGACGCCCTGTCCAGTTTCGCCGGAGTGCGCCGCCGCTTCGACTTGGTGGGGGAGGTCGATGGCATCACCATCGTCGACGATTACGGTCATCATCCCACCGAAATTGCCGCTACCTTGGCCGCCGCCAAGGCGCTCGATTTCAAGCGGGTTCATATCGTGTTCCAACCGCATCGCTATTCGCGCGTGAAGCTTTTCACCGAGGTGCTTAAAGATGAGTTCGCCTCCGCCTTCGACGATGCCGACACGGTCACTTTCATGGACGTTTACCCGGCGGGCGAGATGCCCGTTCCCGGCGTCAACGGCTCTACCTTCATGCAGGTCGTGCTCGACCACGAGGGCCATCCTGCCGACACGCGCTACGTCGAGCGCCGCCAGGAAGTTGTTCCCTACCTGGTGTCCAAGCTCGCTGCGGGCGATCTTCTTCTTACCATGGGCGCCGGCGACGTCACAGCCATCGGCCCCGAGGTCTTGCAAGCGCTCAAAGAACGTTCCGAGGCCTAAAAGTATGGCTCGTCATGCGTCCGATCTGGCCCTTCTTGCCTTCGATGACGATTTCAAAGGGGAAGTGCGCCTTAATGAACCGATGAGCAAGCACACCACTTATCGCATCGGTGGTGCCGTCCGTGCGTTCGTCGAGGTCTTTGACCTGGCGGCGCTCGGCCGCGTGCTGGACATATGCCAGCGCGAGGGGCTTGAGTGGTTCCCAGCTGGTAAGGGGTCCAACCTCCTTGTGTCCGATGAGGGCTTCGACGGCGTGGTCGTGGTGCTGGCGGGCGAGTTTCGCAGCTGGACCTTTGACGATGAAACGAATCGTGTCATCGTGGGCGCGGGTACCATCCTGTCGCGCCTGGTGCAGGAGACCTTCCATCGGGGCTATTCCGGCATGGAGTTTGCCGTCGGCACGCCGGGCACGGTGGGCGGGGCCGTGCGCATGAACGCCGGCACCAAGGACGACTGGATCGGCAAGAGGGTGGTCTCGGTGACCGCCTACAAGGCAGGCCTTGGCCTGGTGCGCTACCTCGCTTCCGACATCGACTGGCAGGCGCGCAAGACGAGCTTTGCGCCCGACGAGATGATCGTGGAGTGCGAATTGCAGCTCGAGCCCGCCTTATCGGGTAATATCGAAGGCCGCATGCGCTCCCTTCTTGATCGCCGTCGCGAAACGCAACCGCTCGACATGCCCTCTTGCGGAAGCGTGTTCCGCAACCCGAACGGACATTCCGCCGGGGCCCTGATTGAAGGGGCGGGTTTGAAGGGCCGCGTTCATGGCGGTGCTCAAATCTCCGATAAACATGCGAATTTCATCGTCAACACCGGTACGGCCACGGCCGCCGACGTAGTTGCCCTTATCGACTTGGCACGAAGCGAGGTGAAGAAGGCTTATGGCATCGAACTCACGACGGAACTCCGCTTCCTCGGCTTCTAGATCCTCGCGCAGCGCTTCTTCTTCCCGCTCTCATGCGGCGAAGGGCCGCCCTTCGTCCAGCCGCTCGGTTCGCTCAAGGCAGCCGATGCCTAGCCGTGGCGCCTCCGCAGGCGTCTCGGGTTCCTCGCGCCGCAGCAACACCCCTCATTTGTCGGGTGGGCGAAGCGGCGCGCGTGTAGGCGCCCAAGGCCAGACGGCGCGCGGGTCCCAGCGCATGCGCGGGGGTTCGAGTTTGCGCACGGTGGGCGTTTCCGAGCTTGGTTCCATGCCTGCACAGCGACGCGGCGGCAACCCTTGGATCGTCCGCATCTTCATCACCCTGGTGGTTTTAGTGGTTTTGGGGGCCGTCGGCTTCGCCGTCGCCTACAACGCCAACATAATGCCCGTCACCAAACTCACCGTCTCGGGAGCAAGCCACCTTACCAACGAGGAGCTTACCGAGCTGGCGCAGGTCCCTGCGAAAACGACGCTATTCAATGTGGACGC
>CAVHFE010000023.1:16788-27253 GCA_963635145.1 Oscillospiraceae bacterium | reverse complement strand
TTCCTGCTCAGGCTCGAGAGTTTCATCCTCTCGGTAGTCGAGCTCTTCCTCAGCGAGATTTTGCTCGGCGGCAGGCTGATCAAAGGCTTCGTCGGCAACGGTTGAAGAAGCACGAACGCTTGAAGCCTTCTCAGCCAGATGCGTGCCGGCTTCAGTTGCGGCGGCAGCGGCAGATTCGGCCATATGCTGAACCTTGTTCATGAAACCGCCGAACGCGGAGCTTGCACTAGCTGCCTGATGACGCAGCGATCGGGCAGTGGAAGAAGGAACTTGCTCTTCCTCTGGTTCAGTCTCATCCAGAGGAGCAACGTCCACGTGTTCAAGGTCTTCGTTCACTTGCTCGGGCTCGGCGACGGGAGCAGATGCAGCTTCCCGGTGATTTTCTTTGTTGCTCAGTTCGTCAATCTCGCTTTCGGCGGCAACAGCGTCAAAAGCTTCCGTGGAAGAATCGGAGGAAACCGCAGCTTCAGACTGCTCGGCAGGCTTGCCGGTCTTCGTTGTTTCACGTGAAACAACAGCTTGCTTCTCCTGGGCCTGAGCCTCCATGTCGGCGAAGGTTTGACGAGCCTCGTCGGAAATATGAGGCGCAGGAGCTGAATTGATTTCGTTGCGCAAAGCGGCAAGGCGAGCAGCCAAAGCAGGATCGGAGGAAAGAACCTCGGGCTGAGGCTCAGGCATCCTACGAGCTGCCGGAGCTTCCTGCTTTACTGCAGCCGAGCCGCTTTCAGCAGGCGCCCCAGTGTTCTCGGCGGGCGCATCAGCAGCCTGAGTATGCTCGGACAAAGAAGCGTCCACGAATGCACCGGCAGAACTTTCAGCTGCAGTTGCGGCAGCTGCACCAACCGCAGCCCCAGCAACACCAGCAGCAATCACGGGCGCAACCGGCTGATGGAAAGATCCATCCTGAATATGAGCAGCGGGGGTATCGGCGTAACGGGAGCGAAGCGAATAGCTTGGGGCAGATTGCTCCGGCTTGTTCTCGCGCGCCTTGGCCTGAGCGGTGCGCGCCCACGAAGGAATGCCGTCAGCCGAAGCAGACCTGATAACGGGAGCAGGCTTGAAGGTTTCAACCTGCTGAGCCTGAACCTCAGGCTGCTCAGCGGAATCTTCATCAGACGAAGCACCCGGACGAGTGGTGAAGGTCTGATAATTTGTGTTATACGAAGAAGCTTCAGCAGAAACCTGATCAGCCTTTTCCTCTTGCGAAGGCTCTGCAGGGGTCTCTTCCTCGAACTGCTCATGCTCAAAAAGCTCTTCGGGGTTCAAAGTGTCGTTGAGGTGAGGCGCTGCCGCATAAGCGCTCGATGCAGGCACGGGCCTTCCCGTCAAAGCAGCAATAGCTGCATGCGCTGCCGCCAAGGAATCCTGAGGAGATTCCGCCTTCTTTGCAGATGCCACGTACTCAAGCTCGGCATCATCAGGAACGAGGCCTGCATCACGTACCGCCTGCTCACCCTCAAGCTCGGTGCCAGCCTCTTCGGCCATGCGCTCCATTTCCTCAAGGCTGACGCAACCGTTGCCGACCTTACGGGCAACATCCAAAAGGACAGCGGTGCCGGCAGCGTTGTTGTTGGCGGCACCCGTATACTCAGCCCTCTTATGGATGACGGTAAGCACGACGGGAACAGCAACCAGAATCATGGCAACGACCGTCAAGAAGTTGAATACGCCATCGACGACGCCTGACGCGCCGGGGAACACAATGCTCTGAAACAAAAGCAAAATCGGGATCAATGCAATACCCACAATGTAGGCAATCTCAAAATACCGACGATACGTCTGCATGAAGCCCTTTTGGTCGGGCACCACACGGCCGCTATCGTAATTGGCAACAAGAATGATCTTGCGGCGTTTTTTGGGAACGCCCGCAGGCTGGTACTTAGCAACGACGTTCTGGCTGATGCCGCCCTTCAAAAACCTCGAAAGGAACGGCTTATCCAAAACCTCAAGAGCAAACAAAACCGCGGCAATCAAACTGATCAAAGCGGCGGGCAATGTAAGCAAGGGAACAAGCAAGGAAATCAGGCCACAGACGAAAGCAACCGTGAAGCAAACAGCCTTGGGCAAGTCGGGATTCACGATGCCGTTGAAATCCTCGATAACGGCTTGGAAGCCAGCATCTTGCTGAAGAGTCTCGGCAACGAACAGGGCCGCCTGTTGTTCCTCTTCGGTTCCTGCTGGTCTGGCGCCGATTTCTTCTGAAAGATACGTGACGTCATCGATTAGTTGAGCCATTGATCTTCCCTTCTGGGATATTTCATTGAGCCATATCAGCGAGCATAGGCACGCTGATATGGCTTTATATCTAGTCATACGTACTGGCTAGTATACGACATTTCAACTTAAGCTTGACATTCTTATGACATGTTCAAATGCTCTTCACCGCAGGGCACAGCCAAGCCCCAAAAGCCAGATAGGCCGTTATACCCAGGCATCCTTACCCAGGTAATCGCGCAAGTAGGAATCGTGGGTTCCCATATCGCTTCGGATACTTTCGTACTTGTTCTGCAGTTCCTCTTGGTTGGCGGCGTAGGCATTAACGATCACGGTGGTAAAACCATCGCTGAAGCGCTTGCTCAGCTTCGCCGCTTTTTTGTCGAGCTTGTTATATTTGTCGTTGTTCTTTTCGGCTGTTTTCTTGTCTTGAATCAGAATCGCCTCGTTGGATTTAAGCGCATAGCCAATCGATTTGATACGCAAATCCAAGTAATCGTATTCCTTGCTTTCCTTAGCTGAAGGATATGCTTTGAATCCTTGTTTGAGCGATTTTTTAGCGTCCTTGAAACGCAACTTGGCTTGCTTCATGTACTCACTTGCCTGGTTGACGTTGTCGTTCGTGGTATCGGCAACCAAATTCGCGGCCTGCACCATCAAAGCATTGGCTTCTTGAACAGCAGTCCAAGCTTCTTCCATGCTGTCGTAGGCAGTTTTCGCAGCAATGTCGTCAACCAAACGATCGTCGGCAACCTCAAGAAGCTGCTTACGCAGCGCAATCGAAGAAACCGCATGCTCGGCTGCTTGACGGTCGTCCGAACCAAGGTCCAAGCCCTCAACAGCACGAGTGGCTCTTTCGTTAGCGTTGTCCAAGCGAGTTTGCGCGCCGGGAATGTCATCCAAAAGATGATTTGCCTCGGACAGGGAACCGTCATCGAAAGGCCGCGAGAAGTAATCGTCTATCGCAACTATGGTGTTGTCCGCGCCATCGATGTCGCCAACCGAGGTTTTAAGCAGGTCGATGCCCTCAAGTTGCTCAAGATATTGCTGGTAGAGGTAATAGCCGCCCGCGCCGATGCCGGCCAAGCAAAGAGTAACCACAACGCAAATGCTTACGATGCGATTTCTACGGCGGGCTTTTTGACGGCGCTTCACCTCATCAAGCAAATCACCGCCCATCAAAGGTGCCTGATTCATGGCTGCCAATTCAGCCTTAGCCAAGCGCTCCTGCTTAGCTTTTTCTTTACTTTTCTTTAAGGCCTTCTTTTCTTGGACTTTTTGGCGGCGTAATTCCGCGTTGATTCCATTTGAATGCATACGCTTAGCTCCGGCAGAAGCCGAAGGTTTATCGCCTGCCTTGGTTTTCGGCGCATCGCTACCGCCAAGGCTCGGCACCCGGCCGGTATCACCCGTGGCCGAACTTGTTGCCGAGACTTTCGGAGCACCTACATCGGAGCCGATAACCTGAGTCGATGGATGAGCACCACTAGCCTTCCCGCCGAACAAGCGAGAGAAAAAACCACGCTTCTCCCCTGTGTCGGATGCCAGGTTGTCCAAAACATTCAGAGAAAGCTCGTTTGGTTTGCCCTTGGAAAATTCAACGATATGAAGCGAGCGCTTCTCTTTGTCCCCAAGCCCGTAGCCCCTCTTCTGATTGCGCTTCATTTAACGGGCACCCCCGGCGCTTCCCCATTTGCCCGTGGCGATCTCTTCAACAATCTCGCTCATTGTCAAATACGCCACGTTTTTACTTGGCAAGGAATTGATGAACTTCTTGCCGTAATGCTTGGAGATAAGCCTATGATCAGCCAAAACAACAAAACCTTTGTCTGTTGATTTCCTAATCAAGCGGCCAACCGCCTGCTTGACGTCGATTACCGCAGAAGGCAGGGAATAATGGCTCCATGCGCGGGAATCGCGCGTTTCGCGTTCACGCGACAAAGGGTCGCTCGGCAAACCGAAGGGAAGCCTAGGAATGACAACGCCTTTCAAAGTGGAACCCGGCGCATCAAAGCCTTCCCAGAACGATTTCAATGCAAAAAGGCTCAAGGTTTCATCTTTAAGGAAGTCATCGCGCAGGCCCTTAACCGACACGCCCCATTTCTGACAAACCAAACGCAAGCCTTCTTCTTTAACTTTCGGGTTGACCGCCTCGAAGCACAGCTCCATCTCCCTGCGATTGGTGAACAGCGTCAAAAGCGAACCATGCTGAGCAATATGAAGACGGCTAAGGAAAGTCTGCAAAGCCGCCAAATACTCAAGAGCGTTGGGTTCAGGCATATCGGTCGGCACGAAAACGCGCATATTGGAATCAAAATCGTAGCTAGAAGGAACTTGCAGGCAATCAGCCTCGGTTCCTTGACCGGCATTAAGACCAAGGGCACCGGTGAAGGAATTGAACTTATGATCCACCGCAAGCGTCGCCGAGGTATACACCACGCTGCTCGTTGATGCATACAAGGAATCCGCAAGGTTGCTGCCGACATCAAGCGGCTGAACCTTAAAGCTGTCGTTCAAATTCGATTTGCTGCGCGAAAGACGAACGGAACGAACCTGGTCGTCATCCGACTTCTGAAACATCCGTATCATGCCCTCGTACAATTCACGAAGTTCAATCGCCACCAAAGCGATATCACGTTGCTCGCGGGAGGAAACCCCTTGAGATTCAAGGTAGGCAACAACGTCGCGCAAGCATTTAATGGCCTTCTCCGCGGTATCTATAACAGAATTCGCGCAGCTTGCCACTCCCTTGAAATGCTCCCCTTTGCGAACCTCATCGCTGATCCAAAGGTCAAGGTAATCGTAGCCACGACCCTTCTTCTGTGTGTCATAAAACAGAAGATCCTTGACGCTTAAACAATACTCCTCGGCGGCAATAGCGAATTCCCTTGATTCAACGATAGCCTTGCTCAGCAAAGCATCGAACAAAGTTTGAGCCTCGGGCACTAGATCCAAATTACGCTCGGCTCGCAGAAGAACGTTATGCTTCGCCTCCTCCGACGACAAACGACGAATAAGAGATTGCATAAGCGAAGAAGACACCTCAACGCTGAAAGCGCGACGCGCTTCCGTTTCGGCTCCATGGGCCTCATCTACCACCCAATACCTTATCGATGGCAGCAAAGAACCCTCGAATCGTTGATCCCAAAACAAAAGGCTGTGATTGGTCACTACGATGTCGCATCTTTCGGCGCGCTCACGCGCGCCATGCACAAAACAAGAACGACCATGATAAGGGCATTTACGACGCAAGCACTCAGTGCTCTTCGTCGTGATAGACCATTTAGGCACCGCCCGGAAATCGATTTTCATAGCGTCGATGTCGTCGTAGTCGGTTTGTTCCACATAGGAAATCAAAGCCGCTATTGCCGGAGCCTGATCAACCTGCTGATTCTTGAACTCAACATAACGAGGGCCCTTGTTGACAAGCTGCTCGACCTTGCGATTGCAAAGATAATGGTTGAAACCCTTCAGAGGAGCATAGGTGATTCCCAGCTCCTTCTGAAGAAGAGGCAGTTCCTTGTTCACCAATTGATCAAGCAGGGCATTCGTCTTGGTTGCAACGCCCACGGTGATTTGATTCTTTTGGGCAAGAAGAGCCATAGGAACCAAATAAGCCATAGATTTACCGACGCCAGTGCCCGCCTCGACCACGAGGTTTCGTTTGTTAGCGAAGGCCTTGTTCACTGCCTCCGACATATACAACTGCTCTTCTCGCAGCTCATAGTCGGGGTATAAGCCGGAAACAAGACCTCCGGATTGGAAGGCCTTCTTCACCTCGTCATCGTCAACGGGAATGATTTTTCTTACTTTCAGATCACCGTCGGCGTCTTCCAGTAAGTGATAGCCGTCATCCGTGGCGGCCAATTCCCCATTCTCAAGGTCCGTTGTTTCACGTGAAACACTTTGCAATTCAGAAGGATCTGTTTCGCAAGCTTCAGGCTCCTCGAGCTCTGGAGCAAATGCATCGCGCCTTATCTCCCCTAAGGTTCCGACCAAAGCGGCGCGACGCGATGCTTTGAAGTTGAACGAAGGAGCAGCTTCATCCTGGAGTACCTTGAACACTTTCACGGTGTTCCACTCCTCAACGCTACGAAGGGAGGCAATATGCTTCACCAAATCCTTCGGCATCTGAGCCACTGCAGCCAACAGGATGCGATATACCAAACAAGTCGAAACAACATCATCGTCTGCACGATGCGTTGACTCGGGTCCACCGAACGCGCGTACCAAATCAAGGAGACGATGCGACCTCATCCTCGGCAGGGCGATGCGTGCCAAGTCAAGGGAGTCGATCCAAACATTCTGCGCGAGGGCACTTCCACCTTCGTACTTGGTGCAGAAGGTGCGATCGAAATTGGCGTTATGCGCAACAATGGGAGAACTCCCAACAAATTCAACCAGACCGCTCAACACTTCATCGGCGGTGTCAGCGTCCGCAACCATTTCGTTGGTTATATGCGTTAAATGAACAACCTCATCGGGAATCGTCTTCCCAGGGTTGATAAAGCTCACGTACCAGCCAGTGATTTCCCCGTTGCACATGCGAGCAGCCGCAACTTGGATAAGCTCATCATGATTAAAGGAAAGGCCTGTTGCCTCGGTATCAAGCACGACCACATCTTCGTCTATCGAACCGAACGTATGCCCTTGGGCATACGCAGCTAAACCGTGATAACGGGCGCGGATTCTGTCGGGGGTATTATCTAAAATATAGCCATCAAGGCTTGCGAGCTTTTCATTTTGTTTTTTCATGCTAAGCAGATTATCATGAATGCTTCATATCGCGGCTCCATCGAAGAAAGTCCGAGGAATACACATGACGCAGATCGGATACTACGGCGATTATGTTCGTTTCAAAACCGAAGACCAAGAAAAAGCCGTTGCTTTCCTTAGCTTAGATAACGCCGTCGGCGATCATTACCGCATCAAAACCAAATACGTTGAAGGCGAACGAAGCGATTGGATCGTTAATGCTTTCGATGTGGAAATGGGCGAACTGGACCCGAAGTTTGCTGACAAGCTTGATCTTATCCAAGCTAAAAAATGGGATGTCGAAGCTATCTTGAGCTTTGTCGCTTTCACGGAGGCAAAAGGTGAAAACCCAGGTTACTACTGGGGTGAAGTTGCGCTTGTTGCCTACGACCCCCAATATAAAGATGCTTTCAAAACCTTCATCGACAAGCTCGATAAGTCAATCGGCGAGGGCATCCGTCCCGATCTTAAACTCGGCGCCCAGGGATTAAGCTCCCTTGTTGCCGCAAAGGGTGACTACCTTCCCAGCGGCCGCAAGCCTCTCCCTGAAAAGAAAAAAGGAACGGCTTTTGTGAAAACCGAGCGTTCGATGAACGAGAAGCTTGTTTCGCAAGCACGCAAAGGCAACAAGGGTTGTGTTGTAGCTAGCTGGATCTTGGTGATATTCCTTATCGCAGCTATCGCCCACGTTGTCTACCATTACTCGGGTTTGTTCTAGGCGAAGCCTAGTTTTCCAACGCATCACCGATCATACGAACGCAAAGCTCGGGGAAGCTCATTCCTGCAGCCGCCGCTGCATCGGGCAACAAAGAAGTTGCGGTCATGCCGGGAATGGTGTTCGTTTCCAAAACCCAGAACTTGCCGTTTTCGTCCTTGATCATGTCAGAGCGCGACACGCCCTTACAATCAAGTGCCTTATGCGCGGCTACCGCCAGCTCATATGCCTTCTGGGTATCCTCCTCGGAAAGAGGAGCGGGGCAAATATGCTGTGAGCCGCCCGTTGCGTATTTAGATTCGAAATCGTAGAACTCATGCATAGGAACGATCTGAATCACAGGTAGGGCTTGAGGATCTTCGTTGCCAAGAACGGCAACGGTGTATTCGTCGCCAGAAATAAAGGCTTCAGCCAAGCCCTCGCTATCAATCTCAAAAACCTTGGTCAAGGCATCATTGATTTCCTGGACGCCATTGCACAGGTAAACGCCCAAGGCGCTTCCTTCGGTTGCAGCTTTAACGACGCAATGCTCACCAACAGCCTGCGCAATTTCCTCTGCGGAATATTGATCTTGAGCATATAAGGTCAAGGATTTGGGAGTTGGAACCCCATGGGATTCGTAAAACACCTTGGCTTTAGGTTTATCCATTGCAGTAGCAGAAGCCCAAACACCTGAGCCGGTGTAAGGAATGCCAAGCAATTCGAGCATGCCCTGCATAGAGCCATCCTCGCCGCCCTTTCCATGAAGCGCCAAGAAAGCCACATCGAAATCTTCGTTAATCAAATGAACCAAATCGGACTTCTCGGCGGGATCAAGTTGAGTCACCTGAAAGCCTGCTGCAAGCAAAGCTTCATGAGCACCAGCACCGGAAGCTAGGGAAATTTCACGCTCACCGCTCTTACCGCCAGCTAGGAGCGCAACCTTGATATCGGAAGGATTGAACGATGTCATGGAATCTTCTTTCTTCTTCGAGTGCATGCGTGAAGTATATCAAACGCCATGTTTCAGCTTGATGCACCGGACGCTATGCGCACAGGCTCACGGTATAATCACAAACATGGTTGACTACATCACAGAACACAATATCTCAGATATCGAAAATATCGTGTCTGAACTGGGACAATCCAAATTTAGAGCTAAGCAGCTTTTAGAATGGATTCTTCTTAAAGGCACCGAGTCCTACGACGAGATGACAAATCTGCCAAAGGCGTTTAGAGAGACGCTGAAGAGCAGCTACCCGCTTAAGCAGGCATCCATCATTGAGCGCCGAATTTCAAACGATGGAACGAGGAAATATGTCATCGAGCTTGCCGATGGCTGCCTGGTTGAAACGGTTGGCATGCCTTCCTTGAAAGGCGACGATCATCTTAGCGTATGCTTTTCAACTCAAGTCGGTTGCGCCATGGCTTGCTCGTTTTGCGCAACGGGAAAGGAAGGCTTAAGCCGCAATCTCTCTTCCATTGAAATGATTGAGCAGATACGCATCGTCCAAAACGACTTCGCTACGCGCGTTTCAAACGTCGTATCGATGGGGCAAGGTGAACCTTTTCAAAATTACGATGCCGTACTTGAAGCGCTAAGGTTTCTGAACTTAAAGAATGGCTTCGGTATCGGCGCCCGCCATATCACGCTTTCCACCTGCGGAATCATCGCTGGAATCGAAAAACTCTCAAACGAACCGGAGCAATTCACTTTGGCTGTTTCCCTGCATTCAGCCAACCAGAAGCTTCGTGACGAAATAATGCCCCGCTGTAAGTCCCAAACACTCGCCAAATTGAAAAAGGCGCTTTTGGATTACGTGCGCAAAACAGGACGTCGCCCTTCCCTGGAATACACCATGATCTCCGGCGTCAACGACAGGCAATCAGACCTGGATGAGCTTATCGCTTTCACCAATGGGCTTCTCTGCCATGTCAATCTGATTCCGCTCAACGATATTCCAAGCTCACCTTTCAAACCTTCCAGCACCAAAACCTACAAGCATTGGATAGCATCTCTTGAAAAGCATGGGGTCGAAACGACGGTCAGAAATTCCCGAGGCTCCGATATCGACGGCGCATGCGGCCAATTGAAAAACACCCTCCTGCAAACCTGATTAAATATTTAGTTTTTAAGCTCAAAAACAGCTAAATCCAATAATTAAGCCCTCAGAACCTATCTGAGGGCTTAATTTCATTTTCTCTAAGACGTAGTCGGTTTCATCCAACAACAGCCGTTAGAAGCGATTCTGTGAGGTCGATTATTCCTTAGATTCAATATGGGAAATCGCATCGAAGATTCGTTTGAGCTCATCTTCGTCCTTAAATTGGATTTCGATCTTGTTCTTTCCTTTAACGGTTTTAACGCGAACCGGGGTCGATAAAAGCTTTTGCAAACTACGCTGAGCTTTTTTGAAGCTTGCGGGAGCAGGAGTGCGCTTGGAAGTACCTTTTTCGACCGCTTGCTCTCGACCAGCAATCAAGCGCGCCAAGGACTCTGCCTCGCGAACGCTCAACTTCTCGGCTTCAAGCTTGGCAACAAGCTGCAAGCGACCTTCAGTCGAAGGAATCGAAAGAATGGCGCGTGCGTGTCCAGCTGTGATTTTCTCTTCAAACAAAAGCTTTTGCGCCTCTTCGGGGAGCTCTAGCAAACGAAGAGCATTGGCAACGGTTGAGCGACCTTTGGAGACCGTCTTCGCAACCTCCGACTGGGTCATATTCTTACGCTCCATCAAGCGCTTGTAGCCGTAAGCCTCTTCAATCGGATTCAGGTCGGAGCGTTGGATATTCTCGATAAGGGCA
>CAVHFE010000023.1:0-16738 GCA_963635145.1 Oscillospiraceae bacterium | reverse complement strand
GCAAGTTCAAGCGCCTTATCATCGTCTCCGTCCCATATGCGAACGGGAACCGTTTCAAGAGTAAGAGAACTGCAAGCCTGCCAACGACGCTCGCCGGCGATAATCTGATACCCCTCGCCATCAGGGCGCACCAAGATAGGCTGCAATAGGCCATCTTGCTTAATGGATTCAGCAAGCTCCTCTATCTCTTCTTTTTTGAAGAGCGTTCGGGGTTGCTCCGGATTAGGATGAACTTCATTCAAAGCAACGACTACAACATCGCCCTTAGTAGGCTCGGCAGCCTTAACCACCGGTTGCTGTTCAACGGGCTTTACTGGTTCCTCGGAAGGGATAACCGGAGCTGGCGCGCTGGCAGCTGGAACAGTAGTCCGAGCTTGACGCTCAACAACCTTAGCCGTTTCAACAGCGTTCTCGGAAATGTAAATATCCGAAGCATGCTCGATCTTACGGGAAGCTTGAACAGGCTCTGCCGCTTTAACGGGCTGCTTTTGCTGTTTGGGAGCCTCTACTGCCTGAACTGCCGGAGCGTTTTCCTTAACCGGAGCTTCCTTTTTAGAAGAATGCGAAGGTGCTACATCGGATTGCTCGAACAAGGCATTCAAGCCGCGTCCAAGGCCGTTTTTCTGCTTTTGTTTAGCCACGAGCAATTACCTCCTGTGCTAGATCGTTGTAAGCAAGGGCACCCTTATTGTCCGGAGCGTAGTCGCAAATGGGCTGACCGTAACTAGGAGCTTCAGACAACTTAACCGTACGAGGAATAAGAGTTTCGAACACAACCGGTCCAAAGAAGTTCCTAACCTCTTCGACAACCTGATTGGAAAGATTGGTACGGGAATCGTACATAGTCATAACGATACCGTAGATATCCAAGCCTGGATTTAGGATGCTTTTGACACGATTCATCGAATCAAGAAGTTTTGTCACACCTTCAAGTGCATAGAACTCGCACTGAATAGGGATCAAAAGCTTATCCGAAGCAACCAAGGCATTGATGGTAAGCAAACCAAGCGACGGCGGGCAATCAATAAGAATGTAATCATAGAATCCACGAAGGCCGCCTAGAGCGTTCTTAAGGCGATTCTCGCGCGCCATCTCGTTGACCAGCTCGACCTCGGCACCCGCCAAATTAATGGTGGAAGGCAAGATATCAACGCCTTTGGTCGCGCGAGCAAGGATTACATCTTCCACGGGAACATTCCCTAAAAGCACGTCATACACGCACGAATTGATTTCGCGCTTATCGATGCCATATCCACTGGTTGCATTGCCCTGGGGATCCAAATCGACAATCAGAACTTCTTTGCCAGCTTGACCAAGAGCCGCAGCCAAATTGACAGCGGTAGTGGATTTGCCGACGCCGCCCTTCTGGTTGATGATGGCTAAGATCTTCGTCTGACCAACGATATGACCAATGGGACCCTTTTCACGAAAAGGGACGTAGGAAGGCGCATCGTCTTCAATCTCTTCGTTATCAAGAACGACCTCATCCGATTCGTTCTCGGAATCATCGCTTTCAACAGCAACTGCTCGTTCAGTTACCTCGGCGTTCTCGTTCTTGGCATCAAAAGACTCAAGCGAACCGGAGGGAGTCTGATCAGGTTCCTCTTCTTGAACCTGATTGACCTGTTTCTCGTGGTCGTTCTTGGAAGTCGATGTTGCGGTGAAGGTCTGTTTGAGACTACCGAATAAACCCACGTGTACCCCTTTCGTTAATCGCAAAAATTATAGCTGATGTTTCACGTGAAACCCCGAACAGGAAGGCTCCGTCATCAAGATAACGGAGCCTTCAGTCAAGCGGTGTATTTGCAAAAAGTGCTTACGGAATCAAGCAAGTGGATGCCGTTGAGCCATTCCAACGCGGCGAGGCAACTTGATTTTCTGCATCTTTACCTTTTCGAAAACGATGATGACCCTCTGAGTCTCGCCATCGGAAAGAAGAGCCTCACGTTGAGACACCAATTTCATGCCCAACTTCTTCTCAAGGGATAGAGCTCCTTTGATTTCTTCTTCCTTAGGCCTTGCTTTATAGCAAACCAAGCGGCCACCGCGCTTTAGAAGAGGAGCGGCCAACTCAAGCAAAGAAGGAAGTGAAGACAAGGCACGAGCAGTGATAACGGAGAATTCCCCGGGATGCTCCAAGGCGAGTTCCTCGGCTCTTCCGGTGTAAGTGCTCACGTTATCTGCGATACCCATCTCCTCGACAATGGAATCCAAAGCCTTGGTTTTCTTTCCCACCGAATCAACAAGAAGCGTCTTGCGGCCAGTGCATGTTGCAAGAGGAATACCAGGGAAGCCGCCACCGGTACCTAAATCGGCATACCAGCCATCAGGGGCATCTTGCACCTCGGGCAAGCCAACTAAAGAATCCTCGACATGAAGAAGCTGGCCTTGCTTCCAGTCGGTAATGCGCGTGAGGTTGGTTATCTTGTTGGCTTCGATAACGAGCTCAAGATGCTTATCCAGTAAATCTCGTTGCTTCTTTTCCATAGTTCAACTATCGCAGAAGTTTCACGTGAAACACTACAGGGGCGCAACAACAACGCGACGAGCGCGGCCTTCACCTTCGGAGAAGGTTTCGACTGCGTCGTGATCGCGAAGCGTGAGATGGATGATGCGGCGCTCATAAGGACTCATGGGGCGAAGTTTCACGCTGCGACCCTGCTCCACAACACGCTCAGCAGCGTTATACGCGATATCCTCAAGCTTCTGACGCTGACGGGACTTGTAACCCTCAACATCAACAACCAAAGGATAGCGATACCCTAGCTTGCGCGTAGTGATGGCGGAAACCATGAACTGAAGCGAATCAAGGGTACGACCATGACGGCCAATCAGAACAGCCAGATCGTCACCGGTGATGTCAAGAATGAGTTCACCTTCATCGCCTTCGTACTCATCGATGGTAATGTCACCCACCTCGAAGTAGCTCACCAGGTCCTTGATAACGGACATCGCAGTGTCGGCAACAGCATCGATCTGCTCATCGGTGAAGCCCTCTTCGGTTTCTGCATCTTCGGAAACCTCAGGTTCCATCTGATCAATCACTTCCTGGGAAACGTTCTCTTCTTCCATTTTCTCTCCTTAAAATCAAATCTCCCCTCCCGTGGTGTCGGAAGGGGAGGAGTCGATAAATTAATTGAACGATCAGCCCTCAATCAAAACTAATGCTTCTTGTTCTTCTTGGACTGATTGCCGGAACCGCTCTTCTTGGGGCGAGCCTTTTGCTGTTTGCGCACCACATTGACCTCAACGGGCTTAACAGGTGCAGGATTCTCAGCCTCAATGGCAGCATCCTTACGACGAAGGATGGCAGTAGTGATCTGCTGCTGAGCAACACCCCAGAAGGAAGACACCGCCCAGAACAAAAGAACGCCGGCAGGAGAACCCCAACCAATGAAGAGCATCATGACCGACATGACGGCCATCATGATCATGGTCTGCTTCTTCTGAGCATTGTCGGTCTGACCGCGCATCTGCATCAAAGAAGGAAGGAAGGTCAGGCCAGCGAAGAAGATCAGCAAGAGGAAGTAAGGCAAGCCGCCCATGATGTTCCCCTCGTTGAAGAAAGAGGAAGGGGAGGAAACCAAACTTGGGAGGATATGGAAAAAGCAATAGTTATCAAGAGAGCCAACGCGGGTGCCCATTTCCTGCAACACTTGGAAAAGTGCGATGAAGATAGGCATCTGCAGAAGCATGGGCAGGCATCCGGCGATAGGATTGAAGCCGGTGTCTGCGTAAATCTTCTGGGTTTCAGCCGCAATGCGCTGCTGGTCGCCTTCGTACTTACGCTGAATCTCCTGGATGCGAGGGCTAAACTTCTGCATCTGGTAGGACGATTTGATCTGCTTCTGCATGATCGGCGAAAGCACCAGTCGGAAAATCAGGGTAGCAACGATGATTGCCAAACCCCAGTCGGCCACGAAGGTGTACAGAGACTGAATACACCAGAAAATCGCGTCCTTAAACGCTTCCCACATTGAAATAAACCTCTCTATTTACGCCTGAAGGAAAATTCCTCCGGGACTGGGTCGTATCCGTAATCACTGCCAGGACGGCAGCGAAAAATCCTTTGCGCGGTAAGGTAACAGCCTTTAAGGAAACCGAAGCGTTCGATGGCGATCACCCCGTACTGAGAGCAGGTAGGAATAAACCTACATTGCCCAGGAAAATGCGGTGACCAGGCAATTTGATAGCATCGAATAAGCAGTAGAGCGATGCGCTTAGGGATGCTAACCAGAATTTCCTTGATCCTCACATCAAATCGACCCCTTATCGAAGGCGGCGACTCCTTTTTTGCACGCTTGTAGAACTTTACTATAAGCGGGCTTCATAATTCGCCTCTTGGCAAGAAAAATAACATCGTAGTCAGGCCAAGGGCCGCCCAGTTGACGACAGACCTCCCGCATACGACGTTTCGCAGAGTTGCGCCATACAGCACAACCGTTGCGTTTTCCCGCTACAAAAGCAACGCGGCCCTGAGGGCCGCGTCGAGGTGATACCAGAAGCGTGATGAACGCGGTATCAATACGTTCACCCTTTGAGAAGATTTCGGAAACTTCAGTGCTGGATTTAATAGTTCCGTGCACGGTTCCTCATCAAATTACACGCAAAGACGCTTACGGCCTTTAGCACGACGGGCAGACAGGACAGCGCGGCCGCCCTTGGTTGCCATACGAGCACGGAAACCATGAGTCTTTGCACGCTTGCGGTTGTTGGGTTGATAAGTGCGTTTCATTGCCTATCCTTTCAGTTCTCGTAAATTCGAAATTATACAGAGAAACATATAGCTGTCAACGTAAATTTAAAGCACGACATATATTAGTCGCGCGCGCAAAGGTAATACATCAAACAGACGGACGTCATCGCAATGGTTAAAACCCTGGCTTTGTCGAAAACGTCGAAAACGAAGGACTTTTCAATATCTAGTTTTTCGATTTTTCATTTTTCGGTTGGTTTTCGATATTTCTTTCGACTTTTCAACATTTGGTCGAAAACTTTGTGGAAATCCCGAAAGTTATTAACGTTCACAATGTCGAAAAACCGAAAACTTTGTCGAAAAATTGAAAGCATGCTGAAATCTAGGTAGAATTCCGACTAAAAGACGAAAGTTTTCGACCTTCACCGAAAACCACGAGCAAAACGAAACACCCAACTCGAAGAAAACACCGCCCATCAGCGACTGTGATTCAACTGCACACACTTTGAACACAATCAAAAAAAAGCCGCACGGAAACGAAACTCAAATGAACAACACTGGCGACACATCTTTAAACGAAAACCCGGAGATGCTTCCTCCGCGAGGAAATCTTTCCGAAGGAGGATCAACGCTGGAACAAGGCGACTCCTTGGCTAGCATGGGCCTTGGAAACGGCGTTTACACAGTCAACGGGGGAAGAGCGGGGTTCACCAACCAAGCTCAACAGCAGTCCGATCTAAGACAACAGGAAAACACGGTACCACCTGCGCAACAAGGTTACCCATCGGAAACGATGCCCCAGTTCGCCTATGGGCAAAATCCCTACCAAATCAACTATCAAAACCAATACCAACCGCCTGTTTACCCTCAGCAAATGTCTGCACAAGCGGCAAACCAACAAGAGGCAAATTATCAGCAGCCTATGACCGCGCAAGCACCAAACCCCTACAGCCAGCAAGCCCCCATCGGCTTTGCGCAAGGGATGGCGTTCAGCCCGCAGACGTTCGGATATCAGCAGCAAGCAGCCTACATACCTAACTACCAGCCTGCTCAACAAGCCCACCCAGACATGCAAACGAAGCAGGAAAGCCCCGAGGTAGACACTTACGATTACTCGAACATCGAAGGCTCGGCCCGAATCGCAATCTATGACGACCTGCACAGCGCGCCACGCGTAATACAGATACCGGGCGGCGCAACGCACGAATTCATAGAGCGCATTGCGTCCCTTACCTACCAGCACTCGCAAACCGCCGGAGGGAAAATCCCTTACTCGGTGATTCGCGAGGTATCGGAAAACTTCATCCATGCGCAGTTCAAAGAAGTTGTGGTTTCGATTCTGGATTCCGGCAACACGATTCGTTTCACCGATCAGGGGCCAGGTATCAAAGATAAGGAACTGGTGCAAAAACCAGGCGTAACCAGCGCAACAGAAGCTATGAAAGATTACATTCGCGGCGTAGGCTCCGGGCTTCCGCTAGTGAAAGACGCGCTCAGCTTCAGCCACGGAACAATCACCATCGAAGACAACGTAAATTCGGGAACGGTGGTCACTATCAGCCTCATGGACAAGCCAGCTATGCCTGGCGCTGCCATCCCCGAGGCCAGCGAACATAAACGCAAGGTCACTAAAAACGACAAACTGGTTCTCGTCGCATTACTTGAGGGGCCGGCAGGTGTTTCCGACGTTTCACGTGAAACAAATCTATCGGTGTCTTCCGTCCACAATTCGTTCGAACGACTTACTCAGGCTGGTTTGGTATGCGAGCAGGGCAAAAAGCGCGCGCTAACCAGCGAAGGTGAGCTCGTCGCTCGCAACGAGCAATAGCCAAAAGGGGAGGTAAATCATGAACCTGCAAGAGGCACGTGAAAATCTCATCGAAAAATTGAAGAGCTATTGTGCGGAAAACAACACATCGGAAAGCCAAGTCACTGCATTCTTCAACCGCATGGAGATACAAGCGATGGCCGACGGCTTCGCAATGCTCACCTTCGAAAACGAATTCATCAAGAACTGGATCGAAACCCACTACATAAGCGATATCAAGCGCGCCTTGAACGAGCTTTACGGCGGCGACTGGATGCTTCAATTCGAAGTCGACAATACGTCGATGAGCAACAACGCAATCGCAGAGAAGAAGCCGGAGCCGTCTCAAAACGCCACCAAAGAAGGGGAACCTCGAAATGCGGCAAAGGAAGAACCCTCGAAAAACGAAGAGATAGCTGCTGTAGAAAATTCAGCCGATGAGCGTGAGCGCACAGAGAAAGCGACCCCAGCCGAAACCAGCCCTGCGCCAGCAAAAGAACTGATAGACGAACCAGCGAAACCAGAAAACGAACCCCAAAAGCTCGCTTCGAGAAGGGGCGCAAACGGCGAAACCAAGCTCACTTTCGACAACTTCGTTACAGGCGCTTCAAACCGCATGGCGTATTCCATGGCCGTCGAAGTTGCCGATAAGCCAAGCAATTCGGCTTTAAACCCGCTCTTCATCTACGGAAGAAGCGGCGTCGGCAAGACCCATCTGCTTTGCGCGATCACCAACTACATCAAAGAGCAATACCCCACGCTCAAGGTGCGCTACATCGACGCCATGGAGATGGTGAACGAGTACGGAAACGCCGCAATCAACAAGAGCTTCCAGAGCTTTGAGGACTCCTTCCGAGAGCTGGACGTTCTGCTGATCGACGACATCCAGGCTCTGCGTGGAAAGCAGCAAACGCTCGATATCCTGTTCAGGATCTTCAACGAGCTTATCCCCAAGGGTAAACAGTTCGTTTTCAGCGCCGACCGCGCACCGAAGAACATCGACCTTGATGAAAGGTACGTATCGAGGTTCAATTCCGGCGCCACCATCGATGTTCATCCACCAGACGCCGAAACCAAGCGAAATATCGCGAAGAGCTTCCTGCTCGAATGCCAGGAGGAGGAAGATTTTAAACTCGAACTCCCTGACGACGTACTTGATTACATCGCCGAGAACTCCAGTTCAAACGTTCGCGAGCTTAAAAGCGCGGTGACCAACGTCGTTTTCGCGCTCAAAATAGACCCGCAGCACACCATAACGAAGCAGCAAGTGAAGCAGATGCTCTCCAACCACTTCGCAAGCGACACTTCGAACAAGGTGACCATGGACGTCATCAAGGATGCCGTATGCTCGTTCTACGACGTGAGCGAAAAGGAGCTAACGGGCCCTGGACGCAGCAAGAAGATCAAAAACCCGCGAAATGTTGCCATCTACCTCAGCCGAGAGATGATCGACAGCACCTTTGCGGCTATTGGTGACGCCTTCAACCGTTCGCACAGCACCATCATGCATTCGTATGAGGTGTTCCAGAAGCAAGTGAACGAGGACAGAAGCCTGCACGAGGAAGTGGAAGCCATCCGAGAGAAGATTAGGGTTCAGTAGCCCAGAAGGTAAAACTTGCTCAATCATCCGCGGCGCAAGGCCGAAAACCAGGACAGTCGAGCATCAAAGTTGAGCAAAAGCAAAACATGAAAACCGAGCAGCCCCATGGTTCATCGTACAGGAATCATGGGGCTTCCCATTGACTAAAAAAGGTTCAAAACACTATTGAAAACCATCTGATCTTTGACGAAAAAATATCTGGGAAATATTTGAACAAAAATTCGACAGCTATTCGACGTTCAAAGCAAGGGCTCGTTTCAACATGGAACAAAGCCTTTAAAACGACTCTCTATCTGGTGTTTTCATACTTTTCGACTTTTCAACCGTCCTTATTATTACTACTAATCTTTCTTAATTTAAAAAGAGAATAAGAAATAAAAGAGACTCAAGATCGCCCAAATGCAAGAACAAACGATCGAAACAACGAGCTATCAGCTTTTCAAGCTATCTACACGATTCGCTCCGCGATCTAAGGCTATTATTAAGGCTCGACGAAAAGGAGTGAGTATGAGGTTTAGTATCAACCAAGCAGAACTTCGCGATGCGTTAGCGGTGGTGTCCAAGGGCTCTTCAACGCGCTCAACGCTTCCCATTCTCTCAGGCGTATACCTCATGGTCGAAAATGCTGAGTTGGTGCTCCAAACTACCAACCTCGAACTCTCCATTCGTTTGACCATTCCTGCACTGGTCGACGAACCCGGTGAAACCGTTGCCCCGGCAAAACTTTTGACCGACATTGTTAAAACTTTGCCCGACCAAGCGGTAACCATCGAAACAACCGATTCGGGCATGAACGTTTTCTGCGGGTCGACCACCTTTGCGCTGAAAACCCTCAATCCCACCGATTTCCCTTCTTTCCCGGACGTTCAAGCCGAGCAAGAGGCAAGCTTCCCCTTCAACGTGTTCGGAAGCATGGTCAAATCGGTCGCAAAAGATGTTTCCAAAGACGAAACGAGGGCGATTCTCACTGGTGTTCTTATCAGCCAGTCGGGTGACGAGCTGAAGATGGTGGCAACCGACTCCTATCGTTTGGCTGTTGCCTCTACCACCCTTGAAGAACCTGGCAGTGATTTTGAGGCAGTTGTCGCAGGCCCCTTCCTAAGCGAGATCGCTTCCTTGCCTAATTCGCCCGACCCCATTCATATCGCATTGAGTGAAAACCAGGTGATTGTCAGCTATCACGGCACCACCTTCATCAACCGTCGTATCGAGGGTACCTTCCCCAATTATCGCCAACTTATCGGTGGGGAGCGTACTACCAGGGTAAAGGTCGATGTTCAGTCCCTTATGGCTGCAGTTAAGCGCGTCGCCCTTTTGAGCAACAAAGTTTCACCCGTTCAGCTAAGCGTAGACGCCGATGCTGGCGTTATCACCTGTATGACCAGCTCGCAAGATGTGGGTAATGCTCAGGAAGCTCTTGAGGGAAGCGTTGAGGGTGAGTCGGTCTCGATCGCTTTCAACCATCAGTTCCTGCTCGATGGTTTGGCTTCCGTTAAAAGCGACAAGGTCTACATTGATTTGGCGGGAAGCATGAAGCCCGGCATTCTTCGTTCAACCGAGGAGGACTTCCTTTACCTGATTATGCCCGTTCGCGTATAGGCGAATCATGGGGTTAACCGTCAGGGAGCTGAGGCTTCGTAATTTCAGAAGCTATCGTGAGGTGGAACTGTCGGGCTTAGGAGCCATGACTATCTTCGTGGGGCCTAACGCCATCGGTAAAACCAACTTGGTTGAAGCGATACAGCTCTGTACTGCCTGTACGAGTTTTAGAAGCCCCCGCCCGGCGCATCTTGTGAAGTTCGGCGAGGAACAAGCAAGCTCGTGCGCCCTTTTGAGCGATGGCTCTCGTCGGTTGGAACTAGAGCTGCGGGCAAACAAGCTCAACCGTGCTTACTTTCTTAATGGAAAGAAGAAAACGGCCAGCTCCTTAAAGGGAATCTTGCCCGCTATCCTTTTCTGTCCTGACGACTTGAATCTTGTCAAAGGCTCTTCTTCCGTTAGAAGAAACCAGCTTGATCAACTTGGTTCCCAGGTTTCGTCGAGCTACAACTCGGTTCTGCGCGACTACACGAAGATCGTTCAGCAGAAGAATCGCTACCTTAAAGAAGAGGTTACGCAGGTATACCTCATGGCGATTAACGAAGTGCTTGCACGTGTTGGCGCCCAGCTTTTCATACTTCGTGCTCACCTGGTAAAAGAGCTGATACCGTATGTGAACGAATCTTACCGGGGCATCTCGTCGAGTAAGGATGAGATTAAGCTCTCCTATATCCCTTCTTGGGAGCAGGGCGATTCCGGCGCGGGCTCGGCCGTTGGTTTTGATCGCGCCTTTGTTGAGAAGCGTTTGCTCGAGGTTCTATCCAATCGTTTCGAGGAGGAACATCGCCGGCATCGTTCGGTGTTCGGTCCCCATGCCGACAAAGTGCTCTTTTCTATCAATGGAAAAGATGCATCTTTGTTTGCGAGCCAAGGGCAACAGCGATCCATCGTTTTAGCTCTGAAAACCGCTGAAGTGCTGTTGGTTCGAGATAGATTGAACCAGAATCCCGTGCTCTTGTTGGATGATGTTATGAGCGAGCTGGACGAGAATCGCAGGCATGCCTTTATGGAGAGCATACCTTCCGAAGTCCAGACATTTATAACGGCGACAACCAAGGATTACTTTGATTCGGTAAGCTTATCTAAAGCGGACGTTGTTGATTTGGGCTCGATTTCGACCAAACGAAGTGAATCGAGTGGTGATGCTGCAACGTCTTCGATGCACGAGTCGGATACTTCGTTATCGGAATTCAAATGGTCGAGCGTTGATATGGGAGGCCTGTAGAATGTCCTACCAGAATCGAAATCATCGTCGTTCGCTGAGCTCGTTTTCCTCCTTTTACCAGGAGTGGCAAGACCAACTCCCCGATGAGGTTCAAGCGAAGCTCTCTCGCGAAAAGGCTATAGAGCGCATTTACGATCAGTTTTCCAAGCTGGTGAATGATTTTATCCTTGAGCATGTGAACGCCGTCTATCTTCTGAACCCGGAAAGTGCCAAGGAGTACACGTCGAACGCGCAAAAATCAGCCATTTCACCCGCTTCAAGAACGGTCTCGAAGCCTTATAAAAAGCGTTTGATTGTTTACGTGGACAATTCTTTGGTTGCTGCAGAGCTTGGCGCGCAGAAGGAATTGCTTAAGCTAAGGTACCTCAGCGAATTTGGTATCGAGCTTCTTGAGTTTGAAGTGAACATCTCCAAGGGGCGGTATAGGGTACCTCATCCATTCGTTGACCGCTCTTCGGGGCATGCTGTCCAAACCGAGCCATCCCATGTCCTTTGTTCCGAAGAAGGGATTGTTTCACGTGAAACATTGACGCAGCAGGAGCGAGAGCGAATCGATGACCTTACGGAGGAAATCGAAGACCCGCGTCTTAAAAAATCTTTTGAGCGTGCGATAGCGGCAACTTTCAATAAAAAACGAAAGTTATCTGGCAAAGACGCATGAAACCCGCTTAGAACGGCTCTCAAGGGCTTCTAGCTATAGCTAAAAGTGGATAATAATACTCCTTTACGTTATAATTTATTGTCTTTACTTCAAGGAGTTTCACGTGCGTAAAGCACGGTTTCCCCTTGTCTTGAATAGTCAATTCGAAGCATAAAAGGAGTAGGTTTGGCTAACGAGCATTACGACGGCTCGGACATTCAGGTCCTTGAAGGCTTGGAGCCCGTGCGCAAGCGCCCAGGCATGTACATCGGCACCACGGGTCCTCGCGGCTTGCATCATCTTGTGTATGAGGTTATCGACAACTCCGTCGACGAGGCTTTGGCGGGTTACTGTACGGAAATCACCGTTATAGTTCATGAGGATAATTCGGTTACGGTCATCGACAACGGACGCGGCATCCCCATCGACGAGCACCCGAAAGAGAAAATTCCTACCGTCGAGGTCGTTCTTACCATCCTTCATGCTGGTGGTAAGTTCGATAACGACAGTTACAAGGTGTCCGGCGGTCTTCACGGTGTCGGCGTTTCCGTTGTCAATGCTCTATCCAAGCGAACCGAGGTCAAGGTTCGCCGCGATGGCAAGGAATACGAGATCGACTTCGAATACGGCAAGACCGTGCAAAAGCTTCGTGAGGTCGGCGATGCCGAAGGTACCGGCACGACCGTTTCCTTCTGGCCGGACGAGACCATCTTCACCGAGACTATTGTCTTTGATTACGGCACTTTGGCCAATCGCTTCCGCGAGCTCGCCTTCCTTAATAAGGGACTGAAGATCAACTTCATCGACGAGCGCTCCAAGGCTGCCCGCAAGCAAACCGCGGTTATCGACGAGACCAACGTCGAAGGTGGTGCCGTTTCCGATGCCGACAAGGCCGAGGGCGGTAGCTTCGCCGAAACCACGGACAACGAATTCAAGTCGGAAACCTTCTATTACGAAGGCGGCATCATCGACTTCGTTGATTACCTGAACAAAGGTAAGGAAACCCTTAACAACCCCATTTACTTCAACGCCTCCAACGACGATGGCTCCGTTGAGGTGTGCTTGCAGTGGACCGGTTCTTACACCTCATCTGGTGTTTTGGCGTTTGCTAACAACATCAACACCCATGAGGGCGGCACTCATATGGACGGCTTCAAGAACGCCGTCACGCGCACCATCAACGAGTACGCGCGCAACAAGAGCATTCTGAAAGGCAAGGACCCCAACCTCACCGGCGACGACTGCCGCGAGGGTCTGGGCGCCATTATCAGCGTCAAGCTTGCCGATCCTCAGTTCGAGGGTCAGACCAAGACCAAGCTTGGCAATACCGAGATCCGCGGTTTGGTGCAGGGCGCCGTTACCAAGGGTTTGGCTGAGTATCTGGAGGAAAATCCTACCGCCGCCAAGCGCATCGTTGGCAAGGCCTCTCAGGCGCTCAAGGCGCGCGAAGCTGCACGTAAGGCGCGCGAGACCGCACGTAAGGGCGTATTGGAATCCTTCTCGTTACCTGGCAAACTTGCCGACTGCTCTTCCAAAGATCCATCCCTCTCCGAAATCTTCATTGTAGAGGGCGATTCCGCAGGTGGATCGGCCAAGCAGGCGCGCGACCGTAAGTATCAGGCCATTCTTCCCTTGCGCGGCAAGATCTTGAACGTCGAAAAGGTTGGCCAGGCGCGCGCGTTGAGCTCCGACACCATCAGCAGCTTGATCACCGCCATCGGCACCAACATCGGCGAGAAATTCGACGCAAGCAAGGCCCGCTATCATCGCATCATCATCATGACCGATGCGGACGTCGACGGCGCGCATATCCGCTGTCTGCTTTTGACCTTCTTCTATCGCTATATGCCCGAGCTCATCACGCTCGGTTACATCTATATCGCGCAGCCTCCGCTGTTCGGTTTGAAGAAGAAAAACTCCCGCAACCCCAAGGTTGAAAAATATATCTTCGACGAGAAGGCGCTCAAATCCCATATGTCCGAGCTTGCCGACCCTGACAAGTTCACCATCCAACGCTACAAGGGCTTGGGTGAGATGGACCCCGAGCAGCTGTGGGAAACAACCATGGAGCCCGATAACCGCACCTTGGTTCAGGTGAGCGTCGAGGACGCCATTCTGGCCGAGCGCGTTGTCACCGAACTTATGGGTGACCAGGTGGAACCGCGTCGTGAGTTTATTCAATCTCACGCTAAAGACGTCCGTTATCTCGATATTTAAAGGAGGATCTCAGTGGCTGAAGATAATCAGAACGACGAGCAAAATCAGTCTGAGTTCGACGAGACCGTCGAAACTGAGACCCAGGAAGAACCTAAGGCCGAAACCTTCGGCGAGGGCACCGAAATCCTGCGCACGGAACTCGGTGAATCGATGCAGACATCGTTTTTGGAGTACTCGATGTCGGTTATCGTCGCGCGAGCGCTTCCCGATGTGCGCGACGGCTTGAAACCTGTTCATCGCCGTATTCTTTACGCAATGAACGAGTCGGGCTACACGCCGACCCGCCCCCATATGAAATCCGCCCGTACCGTCGGTGACGTCATCGGTAAGTATCACCCTCATGGTGACTCCGCCGTTTACGACACGATGGTTCGCTTGGCGCAGCCTTTCAGCATGCGCGTCCCCTTGGTTGATGGTCATGGCAATTTCGGCTCCATCGACGGCGACTCCGCCGCTGCAATGCGTTACACCGAGGCACGCCTTGATAAGGCAGCCATGGAATTGCTTCGTGACCTGGATAAAGAAACCGTTGATTTTAATCCTAACTACGATGAATCTTTGGAAGAGCCTGCGGTTTTGCCCGCACGCTTTCCTAACCTGCTGGTCAACGGTTCCAACGGCATTGCCGTTGGCATGGCAACCAACATCCCGCCCCATAACCTCAACGAGGCCATCGACGCAACCTGTGCGATGCTCGACAAGCCCGACATCTCCACCGCCGAGTTAATGGAAATCATGCCCGGCCCCGACTTCCCAACGGGCGGCATCATCATGGGTCGCGACGGCATCCGCGAAGCTTACGAAACCGGTCGCGGCTCCATCACCATCCGCTCTAAAACCCGCATAGAGGAAAAGAAGAACGGCAATTATTCGATCGTCATTTCCGAGATTCCCTATCAGGTGAACCGTCGCCGTCTGCTTGAGAAGCTTGGCGAGCTCGTCAAAGACAAGAAGCTCCCCGAGGTCTCGAACGTTCATGACGCCGCCGACCGCCGAGGCATCGATATCATCATCGACCTTAAGAAGAACACGATTCCGCAGGTCGTCCTTAACAAGCTGTTTAAGCATACGCAGCTTCAGGTTGGCTTCGGCATCATCAACCTGGCTTTGGTTGATGGTGTTCCCCAGGTTCTTTCGCTTCGTCAGATGCTTGGCCACTACATCGACCATCAGCGCGACGTCATCGTGCGTCGCACTCGCTACGAGCTGGCCAAGGCCGAGGAACGCGCCCATATCCTCGAAGGATACGTTGTCGCGCTTGACAACATCGACGAGGTCATTCAGATCATCCGCAGCTCCGAAACCGATAAAATCGCCGCAGCTCGCTTGACAGAGCGCTTCGGTTTGACCGACAAGCAGACCTCCGCGATTTTGGAGATGCGCCTGCGTCGTCTGACCGGCTTGGAACGCGAGAAAATCGAGCAGGAATTGGCAGAGCTCCGCGAGAAAATCGCCTACTACAAGCGCGTCCTTGAAGATGATTCTCTGGTTCGCCAGATCATCAAAGAGGAAATGGAAGACATCAAGAAGCGCTTCGGCACTCCTCGTAGGACCCAGATTTCCTCTGCTGCCAAGGATATCGACGTTGAGGATCTTATCGCTGATGAGGACGTTGCCGTCACCGTTACCAAGGCCGGCTACGTCAAGCGCATCCCCGTTTCGGCTTATCGCCAGCAGAAGCGCGGCGGCAAGGGTACCCAGGGCGTCAACTTGAAGGAAAGCGACTACGTCGAGCATCTCTTCATCGCAAGCACGCTGAGCTACATGCTCTTCTTCAGCAGCAAGGGCAAGGTTTACCGCGTAAAGGTGTACGAGATTCCCGAGGCATCGCGTCAGGCGCGCGGCACGGCAATCGTTAACCTGCTGCCACTTGAAAAGGACGAGACCATCCGTTCCGTCGTCTCCACCAAGAGCTTCCCGAGCGACAGGTGCCTCATGTTCGCCACCGAGCAGGGCATGGTGAAAAAGACCTCGATGGATCTGTACGACCGAACTCGCAAGGACGGCCTGATTGCCATCAACCTTAAGGAGGGCGACAACCTGCTTGATGTTAAGCAGGTCGTGGCCGATCAAGACGTCATCCTTGTTTCCTCCGATGGCAAGGCCATCAAGTGGAACGAGTCCGAAGTTCGTGCCATGGGCCGCGGCACCATGGGCGTGCGCGGCATGAGGCTTAGCTCCGATTCCGAGCGCGTCATCGGTATGGAAGTTGCCCGCGAGGGCGGCCAGCTTCTGGTTATTACCGACAAGGGTTACGGCAAGCGCACCCCGGTGACCGAGTACCCTGCCCACCATCGCGGCGGCCAAGGCGTCAACACCATCACCATGACCGATAAGAAGGGCGCTCTTGCCCAGGTCAAGGTTGTGAAACCTGAAGATGAAGTCATGGTCATCACCAACGAGGGTGTCATCGTTCGCACGCCGGTTTCGGGCATTTCGGAGCTTGGCCGCAGCACTCAGGGCGTCCATATCATGGACGTCGCCGACAAAGATAAGGTCATCGGCATCAGCCTTTCCGAATCCTTGGAGCGCAAGCACGGCGAGGTCCGCGACGGCAATCCTTTGGAGGAATCCCAGGAAAACGCGGATTTCGAAGAAGTTGAGGAAACCCCCGAAACCGAGGAAGTCGAAACCGACGAATAGAGCGAGGGAAATTTTTCAAATTAGGGCTTGACCGATTCCATGCATGTGGTAATTTAATCAAGCGCGATTTTTCGGGCCTGTAGCTCAGCCGGTTAGAGCGTCCGCCTGATAAGCGGGAGGTCAGCAGTTCGAGTCTGCTCAGGCCCACCAGTTTCCGATAACGATCGCTCCACCGCGAGCCTAATAAGCCGGTGGAGCGTTTGTTTAAAACTCGAAGAATCGTCCAACATCATGGGGCATTAGCTCAGCTGGGAGAGCGCGGGCTTTGCAAGCCTGAGGTCAGGGGTTCGATCCCCCTATGCTCCACCATG
>CAVHFE010000022.1:0-27722 GCA_963635145.1 Oscillospiraceae bacterium | reverse complement strand
TGTTTGAATCGCGGGAAATTGCCCCGTTCTTCCAAGGCCTTCTGCCCGAGGGCGAAGTTATTGCTCAAGTTTCCCTGATGGGCCAGGTTCCCCGTAACGACTGGTTTGCCCTTATTGCGATGCTTGGGTGCGAGAGCATCGGGGCGCTCACTTTTTCGACGGTCGAATTGCAGCCAGATTCTTTTGCGGGGTCGTATGAAAAACTGAAGCCAGAAGATACGCTTGCTCTGCGTGAGCACCCAGCGCGCGCTGCTGCTTGCGTGGCAAGCTCGACGCGGCTTTCCTTGGCGGGCGCGCAATCCAAGGTTGCATGGGCGCTGCCGGAGGAGATTTCACCTCAGCGCGCTGAAATCGGGGATTGGCTGGTTCCGCGCGGCGGTGCGGCATCCACGCACATTGTAAAGATATCGCGCAACGGCGAAGAGGATCTTGCCATCAATGAGCTGGCCTGTTCGCTGCTAGCGAAATCGTGCGGGATCGAGACTGCATCGGTATACGGGATCCCCCAAATCCCGGGCGCGATTGCGGTCGAACGCTACGACCGGGCGTGGCGTAATGCCGCCGGCGGGCCGGTGGTGGAGCGAATGCATCAGGAGGATTTTTGCCAGGCTCTGGGGCTTGCTCCGTTCTTCAAGTACCAGCCGGAAGGCGTCGAGGCCGATTATGTGGAGATGGCCGGTGGCCTTTTGGAGGATACGGTTCGCTCCCCTGCGGAGAACTGCGTTGAATTCGCGAAGCGCCTCGTGTTCAACTACGCGGTGGGCAATTCCGATGCGCATCTGAAGAACAGCTCGCTGCTCTATGGGCGCGACTGGCGCTCGCGGACGCTCGCTCCCATGTACGACATAACCTGCATCCCGCTGACCGGATACTCGACGAAGATGCCGTTCAACATCGGCTCCCATCGGTTGATAGAGGAGATCGATGCGCACGATATTTTCCAGATCTGCATGAGCGCCGATGTCCCGGTAGGAGCCTTCGACAAGGTCGTCGCAGAAGTGGCGTCGGGCCTAGAGGCTCCGGTTGTGGCCGATTACGGACGGAGTGTTCAGGATATGCTCGAACGGATTTTGACCAATTCGAAGCCGAGGATCAGGGTGCTGCGAGAGTATCTTGGCTCAGCTGGGTAGCGTTCCGTAGACTTGATGCGATAGCCGAGAGCTTGGCATTTTCGCATTGTCGTGCTAATTCGTAATTACAAATTGCGACAATTCGTACAAAATAGGGCTGCAAGATTACGAATTAGTGGATAGCCCTACAAATTATTGACGACTAGCGCGAATTAGCTCGCGCTTTGCGCAGATTATTCGTGAAAAATAGCAAATTAACAGTCAGGGCGATTCGAATTCGCAAGAAGGTTCTTTCGGATAGGCATGAGCATCGTTTCGAAACTCGGGTGTGTTTGAGCTGATTCGGAGCTCGCGGCTGCCTCGTGCTCCAATAGACGCAAATCAACCAAAGGGTTTTGGTCTATCGCCCGATTTCGCCTTAATAGACCAAAAAATCAGCCTATTCTTTGGTCTGTTGGCAAACTATGCAAGAATAGAGCAAAAGAAGTAGCGATTTTTTGCCTATTCAGGGAGGTGCTGTATGTCGGCGGAATACAAGGACCTTAGAACGTTGTTCCACATTTCGGAAAGCGATGCGAAGCGTGTATACGAAGAGCGCTTCAATTCCAAAGACTCGGTGTATCTTGATTTCGAAATAGGCGGAGCGCGGGCATTCTATGTGATGGATTCGGCTGTTTACGAGCTGATAATCAGGGCAATGGAGCTTGATAGGCTCATCGAGAAGGCAATCAGCGGGCTGCCCCCAAAAGCCATCGATCAGTACATGGACAAATGCCTCATCGACGAGATAGTGCTTACGAACGGCATAGAAGGCGTTCATTCATCTCGCAGAGAGATTGACGATGCCCTTGAAGCGCTTGCCAAAAAGGACAAAAGGGGCAGGTTCTTGGGCATTGCGGGGAAGTACCGTGCGCTAAGAACGCACGAGCAAATCCCAATCGCGACCTGCGCCGACGTGCGCGAGCTTTACGATGAGCTGGTGCTTGACGAAGTGCTGGCCGAAGATCCAGCACATGCGCCCGATGGGCAGTTCTTCCGTAAGGGCCCGGTGAGCGTCCTCGATGCTGCGCAAAGGCCCATCCATCATGGCGTTGAGCCGGAGGCTAAGATCATCGAGCTTATGAGCCGTGCATTGACCGTGCTCAATGATGAAAGTATTCCGGTCCTGGTGCGTGTTTCGGTATTTCATTTCATGTTTGCCTACATCCACCCGTTCTACGACGGGAACGGGCGCACCAACCGGTTCATCAGCAGTTATGTACTCTCGCATAGTTTCAGTCGCATTGTTGGGTACCGTTTGTCGTACTCGGTGAAAGAACGAGTCGGGAAGTACTACAAAGGCTTTTCTACGTGCGAGCACCCGTTGAACAAAGGCGATTTAACTCCGTTCATCATTCTGTTTTCGGGGATTATCGTGGATGCGATGGAAAGCATGTTGAGCTCTCTGTGCGAAAAACAGAGCAATCTGAGGGATGCCGTTGGCGCGGTGAATAGCGCTATCGCCACCCAGGAAGAGAATGACGGCCTATGGAGCGTTGCGTTCGTTTTGGCTCAGGCTGCCTTGTTTTCAGAAAACGGCGCGACTACCGAAGAGCTGTGTACGGCAGTTGGAATGTCCGAGCCCACCATGGCAAAGCATCGCAAGCGCGTCAAAGAGCTGGGCTTCCTGTGCGAGACACGCAGGGGCAGACAGCGGTTCTATTCGCTCGATCTAGCGAAGATGGGGTAGTTGCTGGGCGCGATGTTTATGAGGCGTTATCGCGACACCGTTGCGACAACGCCGCGAGCCGCGTTCGCTTGGCGCGATGGGGGGGTTCGGTGTGTGTTTTGGGCCATAGCTCTGAACTTTTCTAGGCAGCGAACAAAAAGCCATGCCCGATGAGTGCGATACGTCCAGCCGCGGCAGCCTGGGGTTAGTGTCTGTTATGGGCCGGATCAGCGCGAAAACCAGACTCAGCCATCGGATACGGCGCGCCTAGAAAAGTTGATGGAATGTTATAATTCAGAAAGTTGGAAACTCTTACAATAAGAGGAGGCAACTATGCTTGCTGAACTCAAGGACAAATCCCAGATAACAATTCCTAAGTCAATCGTGAACGAGCTCGGTTTGGCGCGTGGCGACATGTTCGATATCGTTGTGAATAACGGTACAGTCGTGCTCGTTCCCGTCGTTGTATATCCTAAGGCCAAGGCCGAAAGGCTCGAAGCTCTAGCCAAGGTTGCTCGTGCATCGGCAGCTGCGGGTGATGCGGAGGTTTACGATGACGTTGAAGATCTTATAGCTGATCTGCACAAGGCGATCTAGATGAGCTTCAGGCTTCAACTGGAAAAGAATTTCGTTAAGCATTACAAGAAGCTGACCACGATTGAGCGTGGCATGGTCGATGGCAAGCTACGCATCCTAGCGCGCGATCCGTGGCATCCGTCTCTCAGGACGAAGCGCATCCAGGGGACCAACGAGTTCGAGGTCAGCGTCAACATGGATATCCGAATGGCGATTGCCCTTGAAGGCGACAAGCTGATTATCATGCTTGACATAGATCATCACGACAAGTTGCTGAAGCGGCGGTCCGGTAGGTGATGGCTGCGAATCGCCAGGATGATTCGCCCAGAAGGCCCTTGCAAGAGTCGTTCCTCTGTTGGCGGTGACGGACTTCAGGGGCGTATACGCACATAGGAGGCTGATGATGGATGTGGCGGCATTAGTGCTTCAGGCTGTTTCCTTTCTTGGGGACAAAGTCTCCAAGAAAGCGTTTGATGCGATAATCGGTCAAGCCAAACAAAAGAGGATCGATTCTCTCATCGATGAATATAAATTCAGATCGCATGGAGTCTCGACAAGCTCCGTCAGTCTTCCAGATCGCCTTTCAGATAGTCGTCTTGTCGAGGAATTTATCGCCCATTGTTACAGGCCAACCAAAGCGAAAGACGACATCGTCTTCTTGCTTCTCTACGGGAATGATAAGCCGTTGGCCCGTGATCTTGTGGCGGAAAAGTTCGTGGGGGAATTGTTCGATGAGATTGTCTTGATCCTGGAAGATGGTGATCGCGCTGCCGTTCGCTCCGCTGTAGAAATTCAGGAACATGAGCATCTTGAACAGAAGAGGCATGCGGAGGTCATGCAGGCGCTGCAGGAACGATCTGCCTCCGAGCCCGACTATCTTTCAATAACTCTCCTTATTGATGAGGTCGAAAACGGCCTGAAGACGATAGACGATCTAAGAAATGTAGCCGATTTCGGCAATAGCCAGAAGAAACCGATGACGTATCTTGATTACTACATTGCATATTGCCATGGAGAGGAGCCGGTCATCGATGCCGAAGTAATTGGCGACTTGCCGAGTAACCTCGTCTCCTCCCTCGCCTCGGTCGCTTTTTCGTCAGGAAAGTACTATGCAGCATCCGAAATATTGAGCTTTGCGGGCGATGCTGATGACTTGGCTTATGCGGCAAGGCAGGTGGCTAGGGGCTCAAGCTCCATGGGCCGAATCAACGAGGAGGGTGTGCCGGCGAATTCCCCATATGTGCCTTTTGCAATGATCTTGAACGCAGAGATGTGCGTGTTGGCAGGTGCCTATCCCATTGCCGAACGACACTACGCGTTATGTGACAATGCCTTGAACCCCGTGGCCCGGGTGCACCAGTTGCCAGCACGTTTGTCCAAGGCGATTCTCTATTGTCCTGATGCCGTTGACTTCGAGCATCTCAGCTCTCTTGTGGACTCGTTTCCAGTTTGGGCAAGTGAGGGAGAAAAGGACAAATTTGGGCAGATGCTGGACTCTGCTCTCGGCTTGCTTTCGATCAATGATCAGAAAGCCCTTATCGAATCGCTGCCCGGCGAGGTCAAAAGATATGTACATGATGCTTCATTGAGGTTGCGTCTAATGGAATGTTGCGATACCGAAGAGATAAAAGAGATCTGTGAAAGTGCGGCGAAGCAGGGCAGACTCGAGTTGTTTTGCCAGTCCGCTGAGAGGCTGATCGGCGCCGAGCCGCAGTCAAGGCAATGGGTTCAGCGGCTAATGGAGACCTCTTCTCTCATGGAAAGCGGAGGGATAATTGCCTTCCTTTTTCTTGTTCGTCAGGTTGTCGAGGATATTGCGTTTGACGATTTCTGCGCTTTAGGGAAGGGGCTGACCGATAATCCCCGCTTCCATCTTGAGCTATACGCGCAGTTCAAAGACGAGTTTATCGATGAGGCAAGAGGGCATGCCGATATAGCCCTTAACCTTATGAAGAAGGCCGGTTGTCTTCCGTGTCCTGATTATGCCTTCGAATGGATCACCTATTTAGGGGACGGTGGACGTTCCTCCGAGGTCATCGAAATTCTTGCTCCCTACATGGAGCTTATGCCCGAGTCCGCTTTGAGAAAGTATGTTGCTGCAGCCGGTGGAGTCGAGAACAAATACGGTTTAGTTTCGAGAATTTTGCTTGACATCGAGAGGTCGGGCAACTCCGACCCTGGCGTTAAGTCTCTGATCGCTTGGTATTACAGCGCAATTGAAGAGAACAGCCTCAAGGCATCGCAGCTTGCTGTCGAGTCTTTCCATTCTAGGGAGACCGATTTTGCAGCAGCAATAGCTATGCAATCGCTGCTGGTACTATCAATGGACATTCCGTCTGAACTTGAGAACTACGTCAGAACGGCGGGAGATTCGCATCTGGCCATTCTGCTCGCTGAGTGGTACCGGAGAAGGGGCCAGCAGTCGCAGGCGGATAGGGTTTTGGTGAAGGCTGCCTTGAGCGATGGAGGATCGGCCGAGCGTGTCCTGGCTGCTTATTTCGCGCATCATATCGAAGAGCGCGATAGTGTTGATCCCGACAGCGTCGGAGCAGATACATGCGTAATGCTCCGCTCGGGCAATGAAAAGTTAGGCCTGTTGATTCATGGGGACGCGGCGGTTGTGCCTCATGAAGGGTGTGAAGCCTTCGGCGTGCTTCACCACACCTTGTCCTCGTCTGAGTATTATTCGTTGCGGGGTTCGAGAATTGGCGATTATGTTCAATACGATGGCAAAGAGTGGATCGTTGAAAAAATCGAGCATGGGTCAGCGGTTCTGCAGAGGGTTGGGCTTGGACATATCGCGGCCGATCCACGCACCGTGGTGTTCGCCTCAGGGTCTGGAGGTGTTGAAGAGGCAATCGACCAGATTGCCGACTACATGAAAGGGCATCAGCCAAAGCGGGATTATTATACTAATGGGATTGAGTATGAAGAGGGCAAGCGCCTGTATTTGGGGATAGAGAGTGGCTCTTCGGTCTTCAACGTTGGCCCTTTGGAATTCATGCTTGTTGTTGCGTCAAGTAAGGCGATGCCGTTCAGGAGAGCAGAAGTTGGTCTATCAAACCCGGTCGGTGAAAAGAAACGATTCCTGCTCTCGTACAATTCCGTTATCCTCCTTTCCCTGCTCTGCCAAAAGTACGAAGAGGCCAAGGAAGTTCTTGGTTGTTGCTATGTGACCAATGCCACCAAGAATCGCATTGAGCAAGACATCCACGACCTGTCAAACGCGACCGAGGGTCCTGGAAAGCTGGTGCTTGTCGATAGTGGGCTAAAACTGCTTGGCAATGATGAAACCACACGCAGGCAGATGAGGTCTACATGCGCGCAGATTGCTTCGTTTGTCGCGAGCTTGCAGCTAGTCCCGGTTGAAATAAACAATGAATTACCTGCGGATGTGGGATTTCTAGACCAGAACACCATCGCTGACATGGAAACGGCAAAGGAAGGAGACATGTTCTTCGTGACCGAAGACTGCCTTCAGGCTAACTTTGCCGACAGTATACCGGCAGCTCCCGAGAGGTGCAGTCTTTACACTCTGGCTATTGCATGCGGGAAGCATGAACTGGCTTTGGACGGGCTGCCGACTTGTATGATGGATTGGGGCGCGGAGCCCCATATTGATCTGAATGTTGCACAAATAGTTCAAAGCGTTATTGCCAAGATGACAGGGTTTGAACATTCGTCTTTTGGAAATGAGGACAAGTAGCCGAATTTGCGATTATTCATGCGTTGTTAAACCTTAGCGAGAAGAGTTGTACCCGGGGCGGCATCAGGGCTTTTCGCTAGTTTAAGCCGCCTATTCCCATGTGGGCATATCTGGCATAAAGGCGGCGGTCGTTAACACGCGCTATAATATTTCCTTACGAACTGTACCCAACCCTAAGGGAGACACGCATAGGCTATGGGCTCCGGCAAAGAGCAATTTAAACGCGATTGGTTTATCCTTCGCTCCTTGGTTTCCAAGGACTTCAAGCTTAAATATCGCCGCAGCGTTTTGGGCGTGCTTTGGTCGGTGCTCAACCCGCTGCTCATGATGGTTGTCCTCACGGTTGTGTTTTCCACCATCTTCCGCTTCAACATCGAGAATTTCCCGCTGTACCTGATTTTGGGGCAAACGCTGTTTGCGTTCATGTCGGAGGCAACCTCAAGCGCAATGGGCTCGATCATCGAATCGGCGCCGCTGATCAAGAAGATCCGCATCAACAAGATGATCTTCCCTGTTGAAAAGGTTGTTTTTGCGCTGGTTAACTTCGTAATCTCACTTATTGCAGTTGTTGCGGTAATGGTCTTCTTCCGCATCGTGCCCACAGTCAACATCCTGCTGCTGCCTGTTCTGCTGCTGTACTTGTTTGCGTTCAGCTTGGGTATCGGCCTTTTGCTGGCAGCGCTTTCGGTTTTCTTCCGCGATGTAATGCATCTATGGAGTGTGTTCATCTCTGCCTGGACGTACGCAACGCCGCTGTTTTACCCAGTGGAGATCCTGCCCGAATGGGCGGTGCCCATCATGAACGCCAACCCTATGTACTACTACGTGGACTATTTCCGCGATATTGCCCTGTATGGCGTAACGCCCAGTGTTGAACAAAACCTTATCTGCTTTGCGTGCGGCGCCGTTGCGCTGGCTATTGGCATGCTGGTGTTCCGTAGCCAGCAGAAGAAATTCATCCTCTACGTGTAAAGGCGGCCTAAATGCCTGAAAACGTCAATACTTCCGAACTCGTACTGAACCAAGAGGTTGAGCTAGAAGACAATCGCCCGGTAATGATCAAGGTTGATCATGTTTCCATGTCTTTCAACATGGCGTCCGAGCAGATGAACAGCCTGAAAGAATATGCCGTCGCAATCGCCAAGCGTAAGCTTTTTTTCGAGGAGTTCAAGGCGCTCGACGATGTTTCGTTCGAGGTGCGCAAGGGCGATGTGTTCGGCATTATGGGCACCAATGGCTCTGGCAAAAGTACCATGCTGAAGATCATTGCTGGCGTGTTAGAGCCCACCAAGGGCAGGTGCCAGGTAAATGGCAACATTGCCCCGCTTATTGAGCTCGGCGCTGGCTTCGACATGGATCTTTCCGCGCGCGAGAACATTTATCTTAACGGTGCGCTGCTGGGCTACTCCAAGCAGTTCATCGACGAGAACTTTGATGCCATCGTCGAGTTTGCCGAGGTTGAGAAGTTCCTGGACATGCCCCTGAAGAACTATTCTTCGGGCATGGTGGCGCGCATTGCTTTCGCTATTGCAACGGTGATAGTCCCCGAGATCCTGGTGGTAGATGAGGTTCTATCTGTTGGCGACTTTATGTTCCAGAAGAAATGCGAAGATCGCATCACCGAGCTCATCGAGCACCATGGCGTAACGGTGCTTATTGTCTCGCACAGCAATGAGCAGATCTCTCGTCTCTGTAATCGGGCTATTTGGATCGAAAAGGGGCATGAGCGACTGCAGGGCGATGCAGGAATGGTGTGCAGGGTGTACGGTGGACTTGGTGGTCGTACGGGCTCCAAGGAGTCCGAGGAGCTGGTGTTTGGTTCCCTGATAAGCGATAAGGGAGACCGCGCGGATTCAGCGTATCGCATTATTGCCGGTGAGTCACTGAATGACACTGGCGCTAGGCTCGTGCTCGAGGGATGGGGCGACGAAAGATTCGATGTCGTTGCTCTGGGAACTGATCGCGCACACGCAGATTTTTGCATCGGAAATCCACTGGCAGCAGCATTTGAGGCGCCAATGCTATCGGTTGGTGATGGATCGCATGTTCCCAGCACCGTCATGCAAATCATATTAATGGACCGTCCCTCAAAGATCATTGTCTTTGACTGCAATGGATTTGCTTCATCTGCAGTTGATGAGCTAGAAGATCTTCCCTGGTCTCCCGAAATAGTGCATTTTGGTCCGAGCGATAATTTGTTGAGCTTTTCGCTCAACGTGTACGACTATGGCAAGAGACACAATTGCTGGGGAGATCAGCTCGCATTGATCGGGCTTTCAGATAATTCGGAGGCGATGGTTTCGGCTCCCTTCGTCTACGATGCCCGCTGTCCGATTTTAATGATGGAGTCGGGCGATAGTTTTGAAAAAGCAGTCCTTGAAATTCTGGACAATCACTCTGCTTTCTATTCTTTCGGAAAGGAAGCGGTGGCGCGTTTCAGTTGCTGCGATCTGCCTGCGGAGGCATCGACTATCAAGCTGGCCGAATGCTCGCAAATATCAAGTTTTGCACTCGGGTATTTTGCTGAAAAGTGGCAAGGGCAACCCATAGATATCTGTTTTGCGTCTAAGGCAATAGGTCAGTGGCCCGAGTTGATTTCTATTGGTTGCTATACCTCCCGAAGAGGAGCAATCTTGTCTCTGCTTGATCAAACATCCCTTGATTCTGCGGCAGACAATATTCGTCTTCTTGACAATAATGCCGACAAAATTGGCAGGTTATTATTTATAGGTGAAAAAATAGGTCTTAGTGCGGTCGAGCGCTCACTTTTGCTGTCGCGGATATCGTAACTTTCTTCCGACGGGAGAGGACGATGAAAAAAATCGCCTGGTGTATAACGCCTCCATCTAAGGGGTCGGGGGGATTTCGCACTATTTGCAATAAGATCAATGCTCTTCAGGTTAGGGGTTACGAAAATCATGTTTTCATAACCCCTAACGCCGTTTCGCTAGATAATGCAGAGACGGTTTTTTCGCATATGAAGGATTGGTTCAATTGCTTTCCTGACGGCGTTTATTTGCAAGAATCGGTCCCTGCCGACTTTGATGCGGTTATTGCGACCGCGTGGGATACCGCTAGTTTTGCAGCCAATCAAGACAGCCCCTGTAAGCTGTACTTCGTTCAGGATTATGAGCCATGGTTCCATCCGCTTAATTACGATAGGCTGAGGGCAGAGCGCAGTTACGATCTCGGCTTAAAGCCTATTACGATGGGTCGTTGGCTTTCCTGGAAGCTTTCGAGCGAAAAGGGGATTGACGCCCTTTATTGCGATTTTGGTGCGGATCTTTCGACATACCATCCTCTTTCCATAGAGGCGGATCATGCTGTTTGCGCGATTTATCAGCCAGAGAAAGACAGAAGACTGGCCAAATTGCTCGAAGAGGCAATTCTCGTTCTGCTTGATTCCGATCCGATTGTTAAGGTTCATCTTTTTGGATCGGACTTTCGCTTCCTTCCTTTTGAGGAAAGAGTGTTTAATCATGGCTTGATTAGCCTGAAGGAATGTAATGAACTCTACAACAGCGTGACCTGTGGAATCTCTATTAGCGGGAGCAATCCATCTCGAATTCCCTATGAAATGATGGCGGCCGGATTACCTGTGGTTGATCTGTATCTTGCCAACAATCTGTTCGATTTTAAGAATGGAACGATTGAACTGGTTGATGCATCGCCCGCCGGTGTTGCATCAGGGGTTCTTCGCTTACTGAGGGACGAATCGCAAAGAGAAGAGAGGTCTAAATCGGCACGCTTATGGATGCTGGACAGGGATATTTCGGTAGAAGATGCTATGTTCTGCGAAGCTATAGAGCAGAACCTAATGGGAGGGGGGACCGGATGCTCATTCGGCCTTTCTCAAAAGCCATTGTACGAGTCTGGCATCGCCGAAATTCTGCCTACGGTGTTAGAGAATTGCAAACGTAGACGACGGGCAGTTGATCACGACTGCTTGCTTGCAAAAACAGAAGTTCCCGCTGTTTCTTTCAGAGCGGTTGTCGAATGTCCAGTTGTTTTTCGCGAAAGTCCTATGCGACTTCGCGTAGCGACATGGACACAGCGCGATCAATCCGATATTCAGTGGATTTTGGGTTCTCATTGTGAGAGCGGCATCTTGCTCGAAGGAGACCTGTTCTTGCCTAATGAGACTGCAATAGCGCGCTTTTTTCACTTCTATTGGTTCGAAACCGAGGATACTCCTGTCTTATTGCACGGTGCTGTACAAGCCTCAAAGGGAGTAGAACCCGATCAAGCTGCCAGTAAGCAGACTGGTGTTTTTGCCAGGAAAATAACCGCTGGTACTTTTGAGATTGATCTTAAGTTTTACGATCAACCTTTAGGGCGTTCGACATGCGCTATACATGGGAACGGGGCAGAAGAGAACGGTCTTGCGCATAGGTCCCCCAAAGGGAAGGCATCCCTGGCCTCTAAAATGATTAAGAGAATTAAAGGATAAAGAACGTGTAAACCGTTGGACAGCATAAGAACGGATCGCGTGCCGAAAGTTGGTGTCACGGCCGTTTGCCGTTGACCTGTAGGGGTGGACGGAAAACGGCCGCCGCCTAGAATCTTGAATTGCTTAGGTTCGAGATTGAAAGGCAACGACCGCAATGAAGATTCTAGACCAGAACGAGCAGGCGGCACCCGAGATGCCGAGATTCGATGACGGCATGGTGAACATCGGCGAGCTGATACGCACGATGGCCGAGTCGCTCGTGAACGAGATCATGGACGCGCAAGCGGAAGAGGCCTGCGCCGAGGGCAACCGCAGGAACGGCTACCGTGAGCGCACGCTCGTCACGAGCGTCGGCGAGATCCGCCTGCGCATCCCGAAGCTGCGGATGGGGACCTACTTCCCGGAAGACCTGATCGCCCGCTACTCGCGCACCGACAGGGCCGTCATAGCGGCGGTGTCGGAGATGGTCGCCAACGGCGTGAGCACCCGCAAGGTCGCACGCGTCGCGGGGGCCATGGGCATCGACCGCATGAGCGCGAGCCAGGTCTCGCGCATCTGCGAGTCGCTCGACGGCACGGTGTCCGACCTGTGCGGCCGCGACCTCTCCGGCGTCAGCTGGCCCTACATATGGCTCGACGCCACCTACATCAAGTGCCGCGACGGCGGGCACGTTTCCTCTTGCGCCCTCGTCACCGCCATCGGCGCGGGATCCGACGGTTACCGCCGCCTGCTCGGGATGGGGGCCGTCGACACCGAGAGCTACGCCGGATGGCTCGAGTTCCTGCGGGGCCTTCGCGAGCGCGGGGTCTCCGGCGTCGCGTGCGTGACATCGGACGCGCACGAAGGGCTTCGTCGCGCCATCGAGGAAGCGTTCCCCGGAGCCGCCTGGCAGCGCTGCATCGTGCACCTGGAGCGCAACGCCGCCTCGAGGTGCACCACCAGGCAGAAGCGGGCGGCAGTGCTCTCGATTCTCCATGCCGTTTTCTCGGAAGACGACCCGGCCCTTGTGCGCGAGCTCTACCAACGGGCCAGCGGAGATCGAGTCCATCTGCCCGGCAGCGGCCGAGCTCCTGGAAGAGGCCGAGCCCGATGCCCTGGCCTACCTCGACTTCCCCTTCGAGCATCACCGCAGGCTCCGCACCAACAACGTGCAGGAGCGCGCGAACCGCGAGCTCAAGCGCCGTTCCCGCGTGGTGCAGGTCTTCCCCTCGAGGAAATCGCTGATAAGGATGATGGGAGCCGTGCTCTCCGAGATGGACGAGGACTGGGCAAGCAGGAGGTGGTTCACCGAAGGCTCCATAGCGAAGGCCGTGGAAGGAGCGGGGTGCAGGCCTCCGGCACCTTCCTATGCAGGCAACGCCGCCGAACACGCCCAGAGGATCATCGAGCTCGTCTTGGCCGACAACCCGATCGGAAGGAAGGCAGCGTGAGAATGAGTTAGGATATGGAGCAGATTCTAGGCGCTGCTACCAACTTTCGCGACACTACCTAAGAACGTTGCAGAATATTAATCTACGTTAGACGACAGTTCGGATATCCAGCACGTAATCAGCCGGAAGCCTAATAGGTTTCCGGCTGATCTATTATTAATGATCAAGCTTGTACAAGCAGGCGAGGTCGGCCCTTTTTGAGAAATTGGGATTGAAATAGCGGTCTGGAACTGAAAGCTGTTCGCTCCAGCTTGAGACAAATAGTGCCTTGTCTAGCAGATTGAGAGTGCTGGGTTGTGTTTGCTCAGGAGCTGTGCATATCAGTTTCGATTCAGGTGTATAGGCGATTCTGAATCCACGAGCATTCGCCTTGAAGCAGTAATCTATGTCTTCATAGGCGGTACTGTAATCTTCGTTGAAGCCGCCAATTGTATTGAAAACTGCTCTTGTGGTAACGATACAAGCGCCATCAATTGCGGCAACGTCGCGAGTCGTCAGCGGAAACAGGATGTAGCCAAAAGAATCGCTGAAAAGCCCTTTGGACAAGGGGATGATTTGATCGTTGACGTAAGCCAATCCTGCTTGGCGGATCACCCCATCGGGATCGCAGGTCATTGTGCCCACTGCGCCAACTCCTGACTGGATCGCAAGACCGGCTAAGTTGGTAAGCCAATCCTTGTTTTGAGGTTCAATATCTTCCCTGATAAAGGCTAAGCAGTTACCTGTTGCAGAAGAAGCTCCGCTGTTCGCCCATTGAGCGTAGTTGAATGAACTGTTTGTCGTGACGATTGTGATGCGATTGGCCAGAGGGTTATTGTGTCTCAAGGCGGAAATGGCAAGTTTGTTGGTTTCTGCGCAAACGACTATCAGATCCCAGCTAACCGCATCGGTGATTGCGAGTGCTTCGAGCAGCTTTGGCACGTTATTTATGTTAGATATTGGCGCAACAATAGTAATGTGCGTGTCGTTAGGGACTCTGTATAGGGGCCGATAACGGAAAGCTCTATCATGCGAAGATACGACTGTCGCATCGATTCCCACTCGATCAAGGTGTTCTTGGACGGCCTTGATTCCCGCAATGCTTGCATATGGCTTACTCTCGGAATTTCCTGCAGTGGAGGTTTCGCTTATGCGCCAGTGGTAGAGAATTTTGGGGACGTGATGTATGTATCCACCGAGTTCGGCAATCTTAAGGACCATGGCATGATCCTGAGCTCCATCGAGGGAGGCATCGGACTGGCGGACGGAGGCGAGAGCGTCTTTCCTTACTGTGAGTAGGTGGCAAACATAGTTATTGTCCCTAGTCATATCAAGGTTGAAGTCGGGCTTAAAGGTAGGATTTGCGTAATGCCCATTTGGAAGAAGCTTGTCTTCGTCGCAATAAAGCAAGTCGACATCAGGGTGTGCCTCAATTGCTTTTGCGTATTCAAATAGGATATCGGGCTCGAGTACATCGTCGTGGTCGAAAAAGCAAACATAATCGCCAGTTGCGACTTTGATCCCGGCATTCGTGTTTTCAGTGATTCCGTAGTTCTTATCAAGCTCGATTACCGTAATACGCGGTTCCTCGTGAGCGAAGTGCCAAACTCTCTCTTTCAATTCTTTGATTTCCGGAGTGGAATTGACAAGAACAAGCTCCCACTCTGGATAGGTTTGCTCAATAACGGAGTCAACCATCTCCTCGAGAAAATCAAGTGGGGTTTTGTACAGAGGAACGATTATGCTGAACTTGAAATCCCGTTGCGCTACCACCCGTTGCATTTCGGCTTCGACTTTGGTTAGGCAGTTATTGGCAAACCACCTTTCGTACTCGGGGTCATCGTATGCATTTACGAACTGTGATTCGGCGCTTTCTCGAAGATTCTTGATCTCGTTTGGCTGAAGCACGTAAAAAATATCAGAAAATGACCCATCGTGCTCTATTAGGCAGATTGTTGTCTGTGTTGCAAGGCTTGTAACGAAAAGCGAGAATTCATTTGCGCGAGTGGAGTTGAATTCGGGGTAAAGGAAGCGTCCGGTACCGATTAGTCTGCCCTTTGAGTCAAGCGCAGCTAGCGACACATCTTTACTGTTGAAGAGGCCATAAACGGAACCTCTGATGATCACCCCTTTTTCGCGCGGTATGAGCGTGCTGCAAGAAATAAACGCAGGGCATTTTGTTCCAAAGTGGTTGATGTTTCTAATTTTCGCGCATAGAGATTTATGGGCAATCCCGTTGTATCTTGATGTAACCAGACTTTCAAGTGGTTTGACTTTAAAGGTTGAAATAGCGTGAGAGTCCCCAAGAAATGTGATTAATTGGGTTACGGCAATATCGGAAACCGTAATTATGACCTCCGATTTGCTCAGTCGAGTTATAAGGTTGGGTGTGGGATTGCCATTTGCCGTCATCGTTGAAACGACTGGCTCTTCTTGTCTTGTGTAATTAAAAAGAAGATAGACTTTTCCGTTGCCGCGGCAACGGCCGATTTCAGTTATTCCCTGGTTAGTCATTATTTGGTTTCCAATCATTAGACAAAAAATCTGGGGACGATAAGAAGGAAAGAGCAGGCAGTGATTTCTGCGACTGCGATGCTCGCGAAAATGACTCTTGTTGTGCTGTCACCTAGAAGAGGCTGGCGCTTATTGTTGAAAATGCTTGTTAAGGCAGGAATCAAAAGAGGCAGGATATAGCGGGTTTGACACCCGTTTACAGTGTTGTTCCCTACAGGTGTGAAGGAGACGTATAGCGCGGTTGCGATCAGGGCCAATGACGCAAAGAGTAGGATAACCGACCAAGCCGATTGCCAACAACCTGCTGTTTTCGCCGAAGAGCGGTTTCCGTCAACGACGGCACAGGTCAGTAGAGCGAAGAACGGAATCCAGCCATATACGTAAACCCAGGGAGTATTGATGTAGCCAGCACCGACTTCTCCAAGATATGCGTATTCAAGAAGAATGCTAGGAGATTGAGACGGATCGAAATAGGTACTTGCAAGGAAGTGGGCAAGCATAGAGCAGAATGCGGTCATATTATTCAGGATATAAGATACTTGGCCCATAGGGTTGACCCCTTCTCCGCCTCGTGTGTCGCCAGCGTTACTGGAGCCTGCAAAGAGGAACGGCACAACAAAAGAGGCCAATAGGATTGCGGCCGCTGCGATGACGATGGCGCAATAGAGTACGTGCTGCTTCCTTGTCTTGAATTTATTTTTTGGCATTAGCAAAAATAGTCCAAGAATTGGAAAATAAGTTGCTTTTACGGCAATGCCTAAGGAACAGATTCCAAGACTCGGTATCGCCTTCGCTGGAAGTAAGGCTTCATTGCTCCACATTTTTTTGTAGAGCAATGCGAGTCCGAGCGCCACCATGGAGATCAGCCATGGGTCGTAGGAGTAGTTCGATGCAAGAAAAATGTTTGTAGGGATTAGTCCGACCATCAAGAACAATGATTTTTTCGCCGGCGTGATTTTTATTGCAGCGAATATTGCAAATATGAAGGCTAGGAGATTGAATACCCTTCCAAGAATTACAGTGTGACAAAACCCAAGGCCGATGATTCTTGCGAGCCACAATCCGATTGCTGATGGTATATAACCCAAACTGGACAGGGTGAATATAGGTTCATTGTGAAATTCCAAGACATGGCCCGAATTAATATCGGATCTGTATGAGACGTCTAGGTCTATCTGTGCCCGCCAGACCTCTTCGGAAGACCAGTCGGTCAGTGGCATAACATCTTGTTCTAGGCTGCGAAGCACTGCAATTTCCGAGAAATGAATATCGGTATCGGTTTTTTGCGATGTAAAAACGTATGAAGTATCAAGGGCATTTGAATAGTGAATTTGGTCATCAAACGACAATCCAGTGGTAACGGGGATGCAGATTGCTGTTGCGAGGCCGAATGGCAACGCGATTGCAAGATAGAGCGATTCGGTGCTGAAGCCAAAATGATGCCAAACAAAAAGTGCGCACATGGAAAAAAATGCTGCGAACGGAAACAGGAAAAAGGCGAGAGACCCGTTTCCAATGGCATAAGAGCTAAACAAAAAAGAGGCTAGTGCAATCATAGTTGATAGGGCAAATGAAACCCCGAGCCTTTTGAGCCCATCATTGCAAGACCCATCAGCATTGCTTTTCGTAGGGTTAGATTGCAGGAATGTCCTAATTGAGAGATACCCGATCAAGGAAAGGGCGAAAAAGAAGACGAGTCGTTTTTTGCTCCAGCAGTGAAGGGAGAGTACGGTTCCTTTTGGGGATCCGTATACCGTGAGAGCTTCAAGAAGAATAGCTCCTATGAGGGCTGTGAGGATGGTCAACAAGAACAGCCTGACTTTTTCTGCGGGCGTTGCGAGCGGCTTAATAAGGCGCAAGAAGAGGTAGGAGGAAAGCGCCAAGGCCGAGAGGGAATATATGTCAAATACAAACACCTGTGAAACCGAGTGGTTGCGAAGCATTAAGCATGAAGCACCTCCAACGCATAACAGCGCGGCAAGTACTAGCCCCAAATAACCCAATTGCTTTGAAGTAGGGCTAAGTATGTTTCTGACGTTTGGCATGATCCGACTCTCATTTTTAGGGAGATTAAGCAAACAACTATTCTAATCCAATATTTGTTCGGTGATGCTCAGGCGCAGATTCAGGACGAAGCAGGCGATGTCCGGCGGCTACATGCCCTTCCCCCTGGCGGAAGGGAGCCTCTCCACGGTCTCCTGACCGGACCTATTCGGTCCAACTATTTGTCCGCATCCCTCTCACTTTCAAAATTGCTTATGGTGCGTGTTTGAGGGAAATCTGTCGGAACTGCCGGCAATGATGGTTTTCGGTGTCTGGTGGACTTCGGCCTTTCGTATATGTACTTTGACAAACGAAGGCCACCAAAGTTTGGGCCGAGAGGCGCGAGAGGTCCGGAAAATCGGCTGCATCCTCATCGGTTCCTTATTGTTCGTTGCAAAAGGAGTTGGAGCGTGAAGCGCGAGTTGTTGTTTTGCCCAGCTCGAGCGTCTCTCTGACAAATTCGTGCTTTCGGAGTTACATCTTGGCTGCAGCCTGAATAAAGGAAAAGAGGAGTGAGGATGAGCTAGGATATTATGCAGCCTCTAAGGATACTGGCATTCGATACACCACTTTCACTTCAGGCAGAAAGATTCAAGATTTGGATACCCATAAAATTGCGACCGATATGGTCATAGCTTTTTTTGCCCAGGCACTCAGCATTGCTTCCAGTGTGGCGACAACGCTTGTTCTTCCGAAAGCGCTTGGGATCGAATCGTTCGGCTATTGGCAGCTTTTTCTGTTTTACGTAAGTTATATTGGCTTTTTTCATTTAGGTTTGAACGATGGCATTTATCTATTGTTTGGAGGAAGGGAAAGAACGGGGATTGAGAAAAAGGACATCAATTCCCAGTTCCTTTTTGGTTGCCTGTATCAAGTATTCATTTCTGTAGTCATTTTCATACTTGGCGTTTTGGGCCCCTTTGAGGAAGAAAGGAGCTTTGTCATATTTGCTACATCTGCATTGTTGACCGTCAATAATGCAGGAGCCTTTTTGGGTTACCTGTTTCAGGCTATGAATGAAACAAAACTGTTTTCGAAATCGGTTGTAGTGGAAAGCGCTTTTTTATTTTTTGGGCTGGCGGTTCTGTTGGTTCAGGGGGTGGCTGATTTCAGATACTATGTCGTACTCTTTTGCCTATCGAAAACTGCAAGATTGGCATATAGCCTTTTCTATGCACGAGATTTTCTCGTTTCAGGCGTCGGTTCGGTTCGGGATACAGCACGTAAAAGTGTTTTGAGCATTCGCGTTGGGATTAAGCTGATGTTTGCGAACATTGCTGGCCAGCTTATTCTGGGCGTTGTTCGCTTCTTTGTTGACCTCGAATGGGGGATCGAGGTATTCTCCATCGTCTCTTTCTCTCTGTCTATAACCACATTCTTCTTGATGTTCCTCTCGCAGGTCAGTATGGTCCTCTTTCCCCATTTAAGACAAGTGGCCAAGGAATCTATGGGGGGTTACTACGAACTCCTTAGAAACAGTTTTTCCCTCTTCCTTCCGGGGTTGTATTGTCTGTACCCTCTTATTTCCGCTGTTTTAAATGCTTGGCTCCCCGAGTACTGTGAGAGCATTCAGCTCTTCGTCATTCTTTTCCCTCTATGTGTGTTTGAAGGGAAAATGGATATTGTCTGTACAACCTTTTTTAAGGTCTTGAGACTTGAGGGGAAGTTGCTTGCGATAACGTGTATTACCCTGCTCGCCAGCTTAGCGATGACCATACTCGGGACATACGTTTTCCACTCCGTTGCCTTTATTCTTGTGGGCGTCACCCTTGTTCTTGGGATACGGTGCTTTTCTTCTGAGAGGATTATCGAAGACAGATTGGCGATACGTCATGCCTCGATGTCATGGAGCATTATCGTGGTCAGCGCGGTATTTATTGCGCTCTTTTGCTGTCTTGGTCAAGCCTATGCCTTGCTTGCTTATCTCCTGTGTTACGCAGGCTATTTGTGCGTATACGGTAAAACGTTCAAATCAACATTGTTGGAAATCAAAAACAATATGAGAAGAAATTAGGCCCTGTTTCCGTTTGCGACTCGGGTGTACAGGCAATAAGGAAGGTATTTTGCTATAAACAATACCTTCTGAACTGGGGTTTTCCCCGAAACCAACGACTTCTCAAGATAATAATTAAGCCCCCTTTTCTTCAAGAGGTTGTAAATAGGCTGGAATATACCGTAGCGATTGTCGAAGGGGAAGATGTACAGCTCATAAATGGTAAACATGTCCTGCATGAATAGTGACCCATAAGATCCTGAGCTGGAAACCCCTGTAAGGCTATAGTCGATGAGGACTTTGTCGATGAATCCGAACTGAACATCATTTTGAGCCAAATGCAGCCAATACGAATAGTCTTCTATTAGGCGTATTCTCTCGTCGAACAATCCGTACTTATCGAAAACCTTACGATCAAAGAATTCGGCTGCGCCCGGTAAAAAGTTCCGAGCGTATAGCTTATTGAGTATTTCTTTTGGCGAAAGGGATCTAAGTGCAACGTAGTCGGAGTCGCACGCTGCAAGGTCATGATAAATTGTCCCGTTGTTGCCGATGCCTCTCATTTTTGCGAAGCAGACCAGATAGTCGTGCTCTTCCATGTACCGCACATAATCGCTTATTGCTGAGCTGACGGTAAAAATATCATCGGGAGATATGGTCTTTATGTATCGACCGGAAGCCAGGCCAATTGCAGAGTTTGCGTTTCTTACGGTGCCTGCATTGGTTTTGATGGGATTAAGCACAAGCGAATGCCCTGGTTTGAAATGGTCTTTAGCATAAGAGCGAAGAAGCGGAATGCTGGCTTCGAAGCCGGGAGTCCCATCGTCTGAGATAATAACTTCTAAATATGGGTAATCTTGAGATGCTACGCTGTCCAGCGTGGCAAAGATTCCGTCAAGGTTCTTGTAGGAAAGGATGAGGACCGAAACAAGAGGCGTTTCCTTATTGCTGCTACTAGAGTTCATTTAGCTCTCCCGGCTAGCCGTACGATCATAGTCTGCGATAAGCCTGTCAACAATACGTGATGCAGAGCCTTTCATGTCGCTGAAACTAGTCTTGATTATGGACTCTCGTTTCTCCTTTAGATAGTCATTGCCGTTTGTGATGCAGTCAATATAACCTTCCACATCTTTCCAGCTTTTTGCGATATACATTCCTGGGCGAATCTTGCTGTAGGCATCATTAAAAGGAATCGAGGAATCGCAATAGATGATAGGGCGTCCCGTGAGAAAGTACATCATTAGGATCGATGAGTAATCTGAGATCAAAATATCCGTATCGAGCAGGACTTCGGTAATCGACTCTTCTGCGCTGAGTCTTATCCCTAGTTGGTCGAGTTGATTCTTATATGCGGCAACCTCGGATTCCGTCATTAATCCTTTGTTCAGAAACTCGCAGAACATCATTGGATGCGGCCTGAGCACAAAATTGAAATCGGAGGATTCCTCGGCTAAATGAAGGAACTCGTCTTTGAACTCCAGGAAATGACTTCCCCCTATTTTTGCGTCGTACGACCATCTTGGTGTCCAAGATATAACTAAATCTGAGTTGTTCGAGGTAACAGCTTTGTCTGCTAGGTAGTACTTCTCCAGGGCTGGGTAGCCCATATATTCAAAATGCTGCAAACCCAAATTGGATGTTTTTGAAAATGAGGATTTCATCTTTGACGCTTTTTCTGCAACATCAAAAAATGTCATATAGACGTTTCTGAAAAACTCGCGGTTATCAGAGATAGGATCGAAAACGGATGATCCGGTAAATCCGTATGGCACGTAGCAGACCTTAGAAAGACGAATCACCTGATGAGATCTTAGGCTCCAGGGCATATGCCTGTTGTAGGAGTCCCCATAAAATATGTAATCATAGCCACTAGCTGCAATGTCTTTCAGCGTTCCGTCTTCGGAATACGCAGCAATCGCATCGGTTGAAACCGATCTGAAGAAATCGAGCTCCGTTCCATAGCTCGATCGTACGCCGAATGTCGAATTAAAGTTCGGCACAACAATAATATCGACATCGAAGTTGTCGCGGTTTTTCATTTCGTTATAGACGGGTTCCTGCTTATCCCATGTTTCCGGCTCAAACACGAGGAACGCAGCCCTTATCTTCTGCCCATTTTTCTGATGAGACTTGCTATTTAATTTTTCGAAATAGAATTTCGAGCGCGCATCAAGAATGGGTGAGACAAGGCTCATCGTCAAATGATACGAAGCTCTGAGAATTCGATAGCAGGCTTCACTGACGTGGGACACTGCCTACCTCCATATCCGTTGCATCGTCCCTATTTTCAAAGGGATTTCAAATAGCTCCTGTGAACGCCATGCAGGCTCCCGAAGTGCTCTTTGCTCTCCGTGAGCCCCCAGTTCAGCTCTTTCCCCCGCTGCTCGGTCGAAATACCCCAAGAAAGGTACCGATATCCCTTTTCTTTGCAGTACATGATGCATGAATAGTAAAGGAAGGTCATTGGACTCAACGCTGCATAGTCCGCATCAGCACAGAGGTACTGGGTGTGGACCGTGTTCATGTCTTCAAAAACGAACAGCCACCCAGCAGCAAGGAGCTTGCCATCCTTGTCTCGAACCCCTACCAATTCTGTTTCTCCGGGTAGGTTATTCGAATACAGAGCCCATAATTCATCCACCGTGTGTACGGGAGATGCGTTGAATTTCCTGAGATTTGAAGCCAAAAGAGCATGCAAGCTATTTGCGTCTTCCTGCTTGGTGAGAATCTCGAAACGAAGGCCCTGTTTCTTCCCGTTGTTTACATTTGTTCTTTTACCTTGGGAGAAATTAGAAAGTACGTTCTCCTTGTAGTGGCAGAGGTCGATATACGTGGTTAGCTCTGTCGACTCGCTAAAGCCGTTTAGTCGCAACAGGTATTCGACCAACGGGGAATCCTGCTGCTTCCACATGAAGTCAGGGGGGAATCGTAAGTCGATAACGTTAAATTCACGGTCGGTTAAAAAATCGATCAAGTCATCAATTAACGCTTGAAAACGTTTGGCCGAAGAGGTCTTTTTGTCTATCACAATGCCGCCATAGGTACTGCCAGGATGCGAAATGAACGCTTTTCGACCATCAACTACTCTAACTGCGCCTGGGATTACGCCTCTCAGATTTCCCTTCTTGTCCTTGTAAAGTAGAGAGAAATCATCGAAACGGTCTTTTGGGTGATATGAGAGGAAACGGCGACTTTGCAGGAAATTACCGTTGATAGACATATCGTCGATGAATGAGTCCCATAAAACATGGTCCTCTGGCTTGTAAATGCTAATACTCATGCTAATCCTGTGCTTGCCAACCCTAAAATGCGTTTATCGCGTCAATTACATATTGCTGCTGGGTTTCCGTTAAGCCGTAGAACATGGGAAGGCTGAGCTCGGTTTTGCTTATCAATTCAGCTATAGGGTAGTCTCCCTCAGAGAATCCCAAGTCGGCATAGGCATGCTGCAGGTGTAGGGGGATCGGGTAATGCTTATTCGTGTGAATGCCCTTATCCTCAAGATAAGATGCAAGTTCATCCCTCTTGTTGCAGCGTACTGCGAAGATGTGCCACACGGGTTCTGCCCCTTCATAGGTTGCCGGGAGAATGATGTCTTTATTGGTTATGCCTGTGATGTATCTTGAAGCGATCTTTCTTCGATCGGCATTTACCTCGTCGAGAAAGGAAAGCTTTGCGCTCAAAAATGCTGCCTGCATTTCGTCTAGTCTTGAATTAACTCCCTGGTAGATGTGGTGATATTTATAGTCAGAGCCATAGTTTCCTAGCGCGCGCACCTTTGTGGCAAGCGCATCGTTGTTGGTAACTACGGCGCCTGCATCTCCTAGTGCGCCAAGGTTTTTGCCGGGATAAAAACTGAACCCAGCTGCATCACCGAACGAGCCAATCTTTCGCCCTTTGTACGTTGCTCCATGGGCTTGAGCGCAATCCTCGATCAAAGATAGACCGTGCTTCTTTGCGATGGGGATAATCTCGTCCATCTTGGCTGGAAGGCCATAAAGATGGACAGGGATTATTGCTTTTGTTTTTTGGGTGATTGCATCTTCTATTTTAGACGGGTCGATGTTGTATGTGTCTAATTCTGGCTCGACAAAAACAGGAGTTGCGCCGGTATAAGTCACTGCCAAGGCGGTTGCGATAAAGGTATTTGATGGAACGATTACTTCGTCCCCTTGGGTAATGCCTAAGGCACGCAAGGCTAGAGTGAGAGAATCGAGGCCGTTCCCGCAACCAACGCAGTACTTCGAATCGCAATAATTTGCAAAGTTGTTTTCAAACCTCTCGCATTCGGGCCCGTTGATGTAAAAGCTTCTACTGACAACACGATCAAAAGCTGATCGGAGCTCGTGGTTTAATTGGTCCTCCAGGGGACGAAAACTAACAAACGGAACGTCCATCAAGCCTTTCCTTCCTGTTTTACGTAATGCAAAAAAGCATCATAATCTCTGATGTAATCAGCCTCATCGTAATGCTTCGATGCAAGAACGAGGAGAACTGCGTCTTCCGAGAAATCGTACATTTCTCGCCAAACTGCATTTGAGATATATAGCCCTTCACTCGGGTCATCTAACAATACCGTTTTACTTATCGACCCATCGTCAAGCAGGACCTTGCATGAACCGTGCACGCAAATAAGTACCTGCTCTAATTGTTTGTGCGCGTGGAACCCTCTTCTTACACCAGAGGCCGTGTCGTAAATGTAGTAAACCCTCTTTATTTCAAACGGGACGTCCTTTAGCTCTTCAATTGCGATTAATTGGCCACGATCGTCCCCATGGGGGTTAAAGAAAAAACTATCAGTATCCATGTTATCCCTTTTTAATCCTGACTGCTTTTCACGCTATGCCTTCCTGCGAAAAGCGACCCTAAACCGCAGGCGGCGTGCAGGACTCATAAGCAAATAAGATTAATAAAACGTATTATAGGGTACAACCTATTTTTATTTATTCGGTAGTCGGCATTAGCTCGAATAAGGTTGGGATTCCTTGGTTCTACTGTTCTTAGGGAATTGCCTCAAGCGAATGAGGGGACATAAATGTGCGAAAAAAATTACGCAGTGATTTTTGCGGGTGGAGTTGGCTCACGAATGAATGGAGCGAAGGTCCCAAAGCAATTTCTAGAGCTTGGTGGCAAGCCGATTATCGCTCATACTATCGAGCACTTTGAGCAACATCCGTTGATCAGCGGCATCGTTGTTTCCTGCCTTAAGTCCGGCATCCCTCTTATGAAGGAGATCGTCGAAAAATTCAATTTTGCAAAGGTTATAGCAGTTGTTCAAGGCGGCGATACTGGGCAAGATTCGATCTTCAATGGACTTGAGGAGCTTCATCATCGGCATATTGTAGATGGCGATTCCGTTGTCCTTGTCCATGATGGCGTTCGTCCTCTTATTGACGAAGACACAATTAGTTCATGTATAGAGTCTGTACGCGCAAAGGGGCCAACGGCTACGGTCGCTTCTTCGCCGGAGACTATAGTTGAAGAATACGATGGAAAAGTACACAGGGTGGTTAGTAGGTCTAGGTGCAAACTCGCTCGAGCCCCCCAAGGCTTTGCCTTCGACGATCTTTTTGCTGCGCACCTTGTTGCCCGAAGCGAGGGCAAGCATGATTTTGTTGACTCGATATCCCTCATGGCGCATTACGGACACAGCATCTATACGGTTGAAGGACCGGCTGACAACATCAAAGTTACAACTCAGCGTGACTTTTTTGCATTTAAAGGGTTCATGGACTACAAGGAGATGCAGCAGCTTTGGCAGAATTGAACGAATACCTTTTTAGTACCGCCTTGTCTTTGTCTCGAGATGGCTTAACGTCATTTTCCAATCTTGATGGCAAGAGGATTGCCATTACCGGTTCGACCGGGTTGATTGGGTCTCAGCTTACCCGTGTTTTGCTATGTCGGAACCAGGTCGAGAAGGCAAATACGCGATTGGTTCTTCCTGTTAGGGACATTCATAAAGCAAAAAAGCTCTTTGGGGATTCGGAATCTATTCAATATGTTCAATGGTCGCTGGGCGATAAGCTGGAGATAGATGGCACCGCCGACTACTTTGTCCATGCAGCATGTAGCACCTCAAGCAGACAATTCCAGGAAGAGCCGGCAACAACGATTCTTCAGATTGTCGGAGGGGGCGTCGAGACCCTTCGTTCTGCGATGCAGCTAAATGTAGAGAAGTATCTGTTCTTATCGACTATGGAGGTTTACGGCGAGACTCAGGGTGCTGTAAGTGAAGAAAACCTTGGCTGTCTTGACCCGATGGTGGTTAGGAACAGCTATCCTGAAGCGAAAAAACTAGTTGAATGCTTGTGTGCTTCGTGGTATCGGGAGTTCGGGCTTCCTGCGATGACGGTTCGCCTTGCTCAAACTTTCGGGCAGGGTGTCAGCCCCTCTGACATGCGGGTGTTCGCCGACTTCGCAAGGGAGGCTGTCTCGGGGAATGACATCGTGCTCCTGAGCGATGGTTCGAAAGCAAATTCGTATCTTTCGATAGACGATGCTATAAGGGCAATTGCATTTCTTCTTGCGAGCGGAAAGCCCGGTGAAGCCTACAATGCCGCAAACAATAAGACGTACTGCAGCATAAAGGATATGGCCGAGTTCGTTCTGAGTCATTTTGGAAGCAAGGAAGCAGCTGTTGTGCGAAAAAGTGATCCGGAGAGGGAGGCAACGTTCAGGAAGTCGTCTGACCTTAAGATGGACACATCGAAACTTGAGGCGCTCGGGTGGTCACACAGGGATTCTCTATTCGATATGTACGATGCGATGGTAAAGGGGTGGAAAATACGGGAATAGCATTGATGGTATTCCCGATTGCTCTTCCCGTATTAGTTGAATGCGTTGTTGGATTTCGATTCCGGGCATTGCCTTGATATGCCGACTCGTTCTTCTTGTTGTTCTGTGGGTTGAGCTTGGTCTTGATCGGATAAATGACCTGCGGCGTGTCGTTCTCCATCTCTGTTGATCGGGTACAATAAATTAGTTTGAAGTCATGGGAAACAATTTATGGGGAAACGATTTGAGAACGCTACTGATTATTCCCGCATATAACGAGGAGGAATCGCTGAAGAGCACGGTCGACTCTGTCGTCCAGAAGGCTCCTTCGGTTGATTTCTTGGTCGTGAATGACGGATCAAGTGACGGAACGGTGCGCGTATGCCGTGAAAACAGATATCCGTTTTTGGATCTTCCCACCAACCTCGGGCTTGCGGGGGCGTTTCAGGCCGGTATGAAATACGCTTACAGGCATGGCTATGATTGTGCAATTCAATTCGATGCGGATGGCCAGCATCTGCCCGAATATGTTGAGCCTATGGTTAGGGCGCTAAGCGATGCCGACATCGTTATCGGTTCTCGCTTCGTCTCCTCTAAGAAGCCGCGCTCAATGCGCATGCTTGGCAGTAATCTTATCAGCGCTGCAATCAAACTGACCACTGGCCAGACGGTGAAAGACCCCACTTCGGGCATGCGTGCGTTTAGCAAGAAGATGATCGCCGTTATGGCAAATGGCCTTAATTGCGGTCCGGAGCCCGACACTGTTTCTTATTTGATAAAGCGTGCTGGCGCAAAAGTGATCGAGATCCCTGTCGAGATGGCTGAGCGTACGGCAGGTGAAAGCTATCTGAATCCCTGGCGTTCTTCCGTCTATATGATCCGCATGGCCATTTCCATCTTATTTATCCAATTTTTCCGAAAAAGCTTAGGCGGTGATGCGAAGTGACGCTTACTCTGCGCATCGTTTTATTTTTGGTTTCGTTGCTTACCCTTACGTTTGTTCTAAAAAGGGTTCGCAGCTCAAAGGTAAAGCTAGAAGATTCCATTGTTTGGTTTCTGTTCGCGGGGATTTTGTTTCTGCTAAGCATTTTCCCTGATGTGTTTAGTTTCTTCGCGGATATTGCTGGTGTTTATTCCACTACCAATTTCGTATTCCTGTTTTTTATTTTTGTGCTTCTAATAATTTGCTTTAACTTGAGTATGCGGATTTCGCAAGCAGACACGAAAATAAAGGAGCTTACACAGCTGCTCGCAATCGAGAAATTTGAGCGCTATAGCAACGATAAAGGCAATAACAAAAAGGACGAATAGGCTTGTTTTGCCTTCTAACTTTAAGGAGTTCTTGATGAAGGGAATCATCCTCGCGGGAGGTAGCGGTACGCGCCTGTACCCGCTCACATCCGTTACCAGCAAGCAGTTGCTGCCGGTGTACGACAAGCCGATGATCTACTACCCGCTGAGCACGCTGATGCTGGC
>CAVHFE010000021.1:7009-28913 GCA_963635145.1 Oscillospiraceae bacterium | reverse complement strand
CTATCTGCTTCTGAACGGAAACCTCACCCTTGGAAGAGGCCGCGGCGGTGTTGCCGTCCTGGCAGCCAGCGTTAAGGGCGTTCGCAAGCGTTACCGTTTCCTCCTCGGTGCCGCCGTTGGCAAGGAAGGCATCGCGGTCAACGGCCACGTCGTAACTTACGGTGACGGTGGTGCCTGCCTGAAGCTCGCCAAAGCTGAGCTTCCAATCGGCCATGCCCGGCGTGTTGAGCGAAAGCTTACTGCCGTTTGCGCAGGTCAGCGAAACGCTATCGACCTTGCCATCCAGAACGTCCTGAGCCGTGAAGCTCTGCGATGCGCCGGCAGAATCGGCAACGGTCACATCGAACAACGAAAGCTCAAGAGCGTTCAAGGTCGCAGCGCGCTGCGCCTCGTCGGTGCCCTCAACAGCATCAAGCTTGTCTTGCAGGTAGAAGTTCGTGCGATCTACCTCGCCGGTGGTAGCGGTGGCCACAAAGCGAGTGGTGGCCAGATCGCTGCCGGGGTGACCTTCGTTCGTCTTGGTGGCGCTTACGGGAGCGTTGGGAGCAAAGCTTTCCTTGCTATTGGACGAAACCTTAAGGCTGCCAACGGTGAGGGCCGCGGCGTTTTCCAACGCGTACTCGGGCGCGCCATCTTTAAAGCTTACGCCGGCGTCAGAAAGCGCCTGGATGTAGGCCTGCTTGTCGAGCTTCGTTTTGTAGGTAACCTTGATGCCTTTGTTGTCGGCCACGGGCTTGAAGCTGTCGGTGTTGGAAAGCTCAAGCGAAAGCTCGCTGCCGCTAACAGAAACCGAGATGTTGTCCGCGGCCCAGCCGGCCGCAGCAGCAGCCTCGGTAAGAGCACCGTTCTCCCAGATCAACATGCCGGCGTAGCTTACCTTCACCTCATCGATGGAGCTTGCCTTTTGGGCAGCGCCGGCAACCGCCTTGCTGTCTGCGGCGGCAGTGAACTTGTCGGAAATGCTCAGCTTGCCGTTGCCGGCCACGGTGCCGGTGTTGGCGTTGATGGTCCAGTTGGCCGTGCCCGCCGAGGCATCCACGCCGCTAGCTTTCTTGCTCACCGTCGAGCTTGCCACCTCAACCTTGCCAGCCGAGGCATCGGCGTTCTGGCCACGACCGTTGCTTACGGCATTGTTAAGCGACCAGGCGCAAGTCTTGGTGGTTCCGGCGAAACCGCCGTCGGCATTAAGCAGGCCTTCGCTTACGGCCTCCTTCAAGAAGCCATCACGATCGAAAGCCATGTCGTAGGTTCCTACCAGGTATTTGTTCAGGCCAAGATCGGTAACGCTGACGCTGAAGCCCGGGCCCTCCACCTTGTTGATGCCGTCTTTATCCAGCTCGGCTGTGGGTTCCAGGTATTTCAACGAAAGCTGGTGGCCGTCCTTGCTAGCGCTCTGGTCGGCCGAGATGGTGCCGTCAACCTGCCAAAGCAGATCGCCATCATTCAGGCTGGAAGCGTCGGCAGGCTTGGAATCGGTCAGGTAGAGCTTAAGGTTGGCCACCGTCGTGTACTTGCCGATGAGCTTGTCGAGCTCAACAAGGTACTCCTGCTTCTGGGCATCGGTTAGGTCGTCGCGCTCCTTCAGCAGCGAAACGTCGATCGACTGGGTGGCGATATCGCGCACAGTGCGATCGATCGAGCCCTTGCCCTGAGTGCCCGTCCAATCCCAGAACATCCAGGACGTGGCGCCGGAATCGGAGCTTTGCTTCTGCGTTTCCTTCAAAAGGACGTCCTTGGCAAGGTAGGTGGCCTCTACATCGGCATCGGGCCAAACGCGGAGCATCTTGGCATCGCCGTCAATCTCGCCGCCGGTAAGGGAGGCGCCGTCGTCAACCAGCTGGAGGTTTTGGTCGCCCATCTCGACCACATCGCCGCTGGCAAGCTGCGCCGAAACATCGTCAGATGCAGATTCCGCAGAGGCAGTGCTTGCGTCGCCCGCTGTGCTATAGGGGCGCTCGGCCACGGCGCCGTTCGCGATCTTCAGCGCACCGCCGTCGTAATACTCGCTGTTGCGGAAATCGCTATTGCCGTCCGCATCCAGCTCAAGCTTATAGGTGAAGGTGAACAGAGTGCCCGCCGCAACCGTTCCGTCCGCGCGTTTAAGCTGGCCGCTGTAGAGCGCGCCCGCATGGGTGCCGGAGCCGAAGACGAGCGTGGAACCTGCCCAGTCGGAGCTGGTGAACGCACCGTTCTCGTAGATGGTGGATTTGGAGCCCGAAGCCTCTGTGACCTCGATCTTCAGATCCTTAACGCTCGCGCTGCCAACAAGGGCCTTAAGAGCGGTATCACCGCTCCCCTCGCCTTCTTTATAAGAGGCTCCGTCCTTGCTTGCGCCTTCGTCATCGACCACTTCAACGTTCGAGAAGCCGCTGATGTAGTCCTGGAAGTTCACGTAGTCCGCATCCGATAGGCCCACCTGGGTGTTCAACGTGTAGGAACCTGCGGTGCCGCCCGTGGTCTCGTCGCGCGTAACGCCTGGCGTGGACTTGGCAATGGAAAGGGATGCGGTTATCCAGCTGGAGATTTCCTTGGAAACCGGCTTGGTGTCGCTCGATTTCCAGGCGCCGAAGCCCGCACCGTTGCTAAGCGTCGCGTTGTAGAGCTGGGTCAGCGCATCGATATCGCTGGTCTTGCCCGTGGCCGCGTTCGCCGCATCGTAGAGGCTCTGCACATCGGTCTGGGTTTTGTAGGTGATGTTGCTCACCTTAGTGGCATGCACGAAGCCGCGGTATTCGACCACCAGGGAATTCGATTTGAAGTTTGAATTCGTGACAAGGGCGCCCACTTTGTCGTTGGTCAGGGTACCTTCGCCTAAAGTGTCGTAGACGCTGTCGGACATATTGCCCGCGTAGTAAACGTAGATGGACATCGGATTCGTGCCGCTGTAGGTACCGCCCTGGGAAGGCAGGGTGTTGCGGTAGATGCCCGCGCTGTTCGGATCCCAATACACGTCGCCGGTCATCTTCACCCATTCACCGTCAACGTATTTCTCCCACGATGAATCGCCGCCGGCATCCTGCGCGGGAATGGGACCGCAGCCAGCACCGCCCTCGGCCTCGCTGATGTAGGGCGTTGAGTTGGAGAACAGCTGCGTGATGTGGGTGTACTTGCCGGCATCCAGGCCTTCGACCTTGTTGCCCGAGGCATCCTTCACGGCCGAGCCCTTCATGGTGTCCCCGGCCGAGAAGCGCCCAGAGAGGCCGCCGTTGTAGTAAGGCTTCCCTGTGTCGAACAAGGGACCGGCATTAACGTGAGTGTCCCGGTTGGTTCCGCTGGCAAGATCACTTAGCCCAAGGTTCCATTCGGCCTCGAGGTTAGTAACCGTGGCCGTATCGGTTAAAGCGCCTTCTTTCGTAAGCTTGGGCATGAAGGCATGGCCGGTGGCGCTGGTGCGGTAGGCCCACTGCCCGTAAGAGGAGTAGCTGCCGGAGTCGGCCGGCCAGGCGTTGCCGCCGCTGCCGGCGACAAGGGTGGCGTCACCCGTGTGGCAAACAAGCTGGGCCGTTGCCTTGTAGGTATCGTTCGGTGCTTCAGGTTTTCCGCCTACCTTCATGAAAAAGCCGACCGTGATGGTATTGTCACTTGCGCGGTCAATGGTGCTGCCCGCATCCCGCGGCAGGGAGATCTGGTAGCCGTACATGGAACCGTTCGAACCGATGGTGGGGCTGCTGTTCATGTCGGAAGCCGAGGCTATGGTGAAGTTGCGCTTGCCATCCACTGAGCCTTTGAGCATCTTCCAGGAACCGTCAGACTTCTGGTAGTACGCGCACATGCCGGAGCCGTCGATGCTCTGGTTCGAGACCTTAGCGCCCATGGGAGGCACGGTAAGGCTCAGGGAGCTGTCGGACTTCACGTACAGGTAGCCGTCGGACCACTTCTGCCAGTTAGCAACGTTGATGGTCATCTTCCAGAAGATTACGTCATCGCTTACCCACTCGGAGTCCATGTAGGCAGCCTGCTGCTCGGTGACAGTGCCCGTAGTGGCGGTAGTTGACGATTTGGCGCTGGCGCTATCGAAACTGCCGTTGCCAACCGCAACTTTGTCGGTGAAGCTGCCGGAGTCGGACTTGTCGCCCACATCGAAGGTTCCCAGGTACTGCGGGAACGTTGCTTGAAGCGTTGTGCTAGGAGAGTTGAAGATGTGCAGGCGCCAGCTGCCGGCTTTCGCGCTGGAGCTGCTTCCGCCGCCATCGCAGTAGTTGTACCAGCCGCGGTTGTGCTGCTCGATAGCGCTCGAGGCTGTGCGCGGGTCAATGACGATGTAGCTGTACTTACCCTCATTGTTCTTGCTGGCGCTGCGGTAGACCACCACCTGCTGACCCTGGTTAGCGCCCGCGAACACCTGGCGCAGCTGGTATTGGAGCTTGGCGTCCGTGGCCGAGCCGGAAAAGCACGAAAGGCTGGCAAGATTGCGATTCAGCAGCTCGCCGACATAGACCGAGCCCGCGTACTGCCAATCGTTTTGAGCGGTCTGTCCGCTGTACAGCCCGAAATTCGGACCGGCGCCGCCGTTCATGAACGTGGATTTCGTGCCGTCGCCCAAGACGAAGCTGCCCGTCGCGCTCGAGGACAGCGCCCTGTTCGGTAAAAACGAGGCAAGGGAAACGTAGTAGTTCTCGCCCATGTTGCTGTTGTTGATATTCGGTGTGAACTCGGTCCAGTAGTAGTTGCCGTAATAGCTGCTCGTGCTCGTGTACAGATAGGTGGCCATGCTGCTGGGCAAATACTCAAGCGACGAAGAAAGACCGGAGCGGTTGTACCCCTGCTCGCTCAGGCCAGCGCTGCCGAAGCTGCCGAGGCTGGCCGAGGTCTTACCGGTGGCGGAGAGGTCTTTATAATCGCCGTTTCCCTTGGCCGTAAGGGAAAGCTTGTAATCGTTGCTGCCCGAGCCGGTGTAATCGCCGGTCAAAACGGTGGGCACGGTCAGCTGAACAGAGCGCAGGCCTTTGGCACTGCCCTCGGTGATCGCAACTTCATAGGACGTTGCGATATAGGAGGTACTTGAAGACTGCGAGCCATCGAGCACGCCGTTGAAGGTGACCTCGAATAAGGCTCCCGTTTCGTCGTCCTTGAGAGTAACGACGCCATGGCCGCTAGCGTCGACGCTGGCCATGGAGGCATCGGCGGTAAGGCTGTGGCTGCCGCTTGCATCGGTGTAGTTAAGGGTGAAGAGCTGACCGGCGCCGTAACCGTTGAAGACGTTGGGGCTGCTGGAATCACCCCAAGTACTTGTGTCGATCCAGACGCCCTGGTTGCCGTCGGTGGCCTTCACCGTGAAAGTCTTGTAGTCGAATGCGTCGCCAGTGATGGATTCGTCCTTCACCGTTTTGGTCAGCTGGGAGGTGATGGCGTAAACGGTGGCTCCCCTTTGGGAGCCCGACACGGCGGCACTATAACTTGCGGCGGGCGCGGGCGCGGGGTCGTCCGCGACCTTGAAGCTCAGCTTGCCGCCCGGCACATAGGTAAGGTCCACGGTGGAGCCGCCCTTAACCTCATCGCTCAGCGTGGTGCCGAACTGATACTCACCGGCAACGTCAACCTGGTCTACCACATCGGAAAAGACGATGTGCAGCTCGTACTTAGCGGTGGCAGTTGGCTCGGCCTTGGTGTAAATACCGCCCGTGGCTTTCACCTTGCCCGAATGGAAGAACGAGATCGGAGTTTCGGGATCGATGAGATCTTTGCCATCAAGGCTCTTCTTTGAAGGAATGAGCTCGGAAGGGAGGTCCATCGTGTAAACGACGCCCTCCTGGATGCCATCGTTACCGTCGTTCTCGATGATCTCGGCCATGCGGAAATCGACGTAGAGCGTTGCGCCTTTTTCAACACCCGTGCCCTTGCCGCCCTCGGAGGTCGATTTGTATTTATCGTCGACCTCGCGCTTGGGGTCGTTGGTGGCGACGATTTTGCCATCGGCGTCGCGCAGGGTGGTATACATGGCATCGTTGCCATCCGCGTCCTTCGCAATGACATCGGAAAGATTGGCCGTGGCCACGGAAGCATCGACCGTTGCTTCGTTGGCGGTGGGCATCGTGGTCGTTCCGGTATCCGTTACTTCGCTAACCGCGGATGTCGCGTTCGTGCCGTCGTCCGTCGCTTCCGTAGAAGTTGCCAACGCCAAGGCAGGCATAGCTACAACCATAGCTGCTGCAAGCACGAAGCCCACGAGCTTGTTCAGATTCGATTTCCCCATTACTACCCGGTCCTTAACCAGTTATTCACGCTCATAACTCAATAGCGCATTTACTATAGCCCAACCAGGTAAATATGCAGTTTCAACTTTGCCACCCGGCAATATAGCCGCCAGTAGGCAGCAAAGGCCTTAGGGAAAGATGGCTTGCCGGGGCATGGGCAAAGCGACAGGGATACCAAGCAACAAGGGCTTTCGAACAAGCCAGTCCGCGCGGGCGCGAGCATGAAAAACGGCCCGAAATGGCGCGCAACGACCTCCGTGCCGTGAAATAAGCCCTTCGAGCAAGGAAATTCACCGCACGGAGGTTCTAGCGCGCCAAGATTCCCCCGAAATCGCCCGAAATCCACCGCATAAAGCTCGTAGCGCGCCAAAACAGGCCCAAATTCTTGCTCACGGCTCCGATTCCACCGCACAGAGCTTCCACCGCGCCAGGATTTGACAGGATTTACCGCACGGGGATTCCAGCGCACCACACGGCGAACGGGCGCGGGGATCCTGGAGAGCAGCGACCGCGCCGAGGTCTTTCAAAAGAGCCTCGAACGGTCAAAACCCTTACCCCGGGGTAGAAGTTTTGGCCAATCGGCCCGATTCCAGAATCCATGCTCAGAGCAGATATGCAAAAGCCCAGGTCAGTTAAGCGCGGTTTTTGCTTGATTAGCAAGTTCGCGGCTTTTAGCGCCGTTCGTACTCCCAAATCTACCCTCGGAGGGGATCTTTGACCAAAAGAGGCCCTTTTCGCGGACCCGGCTACCCTCAGGCGGGACTTTTGACCATATGAAACCTCCTCCGCGCCACAATTTCGGCGATTTCGCCGCACAGGACCTCTTGCGCGCCACACGACTAACGGCTTCGTCGCATGAAAGTGCTAGCGCGCCCTCCCCTATCGAGATGCGCGGCGGGCGGGGCCCCTGGAGGGCGTCGCTCTAAAAGCCAAAAGAGGGCTTCGTCAGAAGCCCGCATAAAAATGCTGAAACAGTGAGCGCATGAAGAAGGGCAGTCCGTACGGACTGCCCTTCTGAACAGCGGAACGGGCGATGCCCGCAAGGGACCCCGCCCGCCGCACTAGCCAAGAGACGCGAGCCTGTCGCAAGACGCAGCCCACCGCACAAATGAGGTGACGGCGTGGTGCAGAAGGTCCGCAAGAAAACGTGCTACCCGAAAAGCGTCGCCCATATAGCCACCACGCCGCAAGCAAAACAAAAGGCCCCGCCGGAGCGGAGCCTTTGAGTGCGAGAATCGCTGTTCGCAAACTCTGGGATTTGTAAGATGCCGAAACGGCACCGTGGCAAGAATCCTAGCGCTTGGAGAACTGGGGGCGCTTGCGGGCCTTCTTGAGGCCGTACTTCTTGCGCTCGACCATACGAGAGTCGCGGGTCAGGTAGCCAGCCTTCTTCAGCTCAGCACGGTAGTCGCCAGCCTCAAGAAGAGCACGAGCGATGCCGTGACGCAGAGCGCCAGCCTGACCGGAAACGCCGCCGCCATTGCAGCGAGCGATGACGTCGAAGGCACCCTTGGTGTCGGTGACGTCGAAGGGAGTGGTTGCATAATCGACCAGAGCCTGACGACCGAAGAACTCACGAGCCTCACGACCGTTGACGGTTACCTTGCCGGTACCGGGAACGATGCGGACACGAGCGACGGCGTTCTTGCGACGGCCGGTGCCGTAGTAAATTGCTTCGCCTGCCATTTAGTTCTCCTCCATCTTGATCTCGCGGGGCTGCTGTGCTGCATGAGGATGCTCGGGGCCAGCGTAGACCTTGAGCTTCTTGAACATTGCACGGCCAAGAGTGTTTTTGGGAAGCATGCCCTTAACTGCGTGCTCGATGACGCGGGTGGGGTGCTTTTCCATGGCTTCGCGGAAGGTCTCGCACTTTAGGCCACCGGGGTAACCGGAGTGACGATAGTATTCCTTGGAGTTAGCCTTGTTGCCCGAAAGCTTGATCTTGTCGGCGTTGATGATGACGACGAAGTCACCGGTGTCGACATGCGGGGTGTAGGTGGGCTTATGCTTGCCCTTAAGGATGGTAGCGGCCTTGACGGCGACGCGACCGAGAACCAGGTCCTCTGCGTCGATCAGGACCCACTCGCGCTTAACCTCACCGGGCTTTGCGTAATAAGTCTTCACGTAAATCCTCCACTAGTTGTTTGAGCGTCCGGTTGAAGCGAATGGACGCTCACTGTGTCTTTTCTCAAAAGTTGCTTTTCACTGCGGAGTCGCGGTTTCCTACGCCGCTGCGCCAGGGCCACCTGCCGGGCTTGGGCTTGCTGCGCGGACTGGACTTTGCGCAGGGCTTTTGACCGACATGCTTTGCTGGGGTCCGCACCGATCGGCGGTTACGGGGCTCTTGAAAGCAGACTAGGATATTTTACGCCGCGTATACGGCGCTTGCAACGAATTTTTGTGTTGAAGAAATGGAATTATGCGATGAAGCAGGGTAAGACAACCAGCAGCGGCGGGAAGTGTCCTAGACGCAAACCGCTTGAGCCTTGCCGCGGCGCGGCCAACTCGGCCGCGTGCCGTGCGTTTGCCATAGCGAAGCAACCGGCGGCGGGGCAGACCTCTCCAGGCACGGGCCGCTTGAGTTTTACCCCGCGAATTGGGCAGCCTGCCCGCCCGCTACCACTTCTTCACTTTGTTGCCGGAAAGCTTGGCTTTAACTTTCTTGGCCTTTTTGATGCCTTTGCTCTTCTTGTGCACCTGCACGGTGTTCTTCTTCACCTTGGCTTTGCTGGCCTTGCTGCCCAAGTAGATGCCGTACTTCTTGGCCTTGGTGATCTTGTTCTTTGAGATGGTGGTTACCTTGGACTTGCCGCTGGTGCAGATGCCGGCCTTCTTGGCCTTGCTCACGGTGTTCTTGGCAATGGAGGCAACCTTAGCGCTGCCCGAGGTCAAAACACCGTAGCTGCCAGGCGAGGTGATGGTGTTCTTGCCAATGGAGCTCGTGGTGGAAGAAGCGATCGAAATGCCCACGCCGGGCGAAGTGATGCGGTTGCCGGTGATGCTTGAAACCTTGCCCTTGATGTAGAGGCCGTACTTCTTGGCCGAGGAAATGTTGTTGCTTGCGATGGAACCGACCGAGGTCGCGGTTACGTAAACGCCGTACTTCTTGGAGCTGACGATGGTGTTGCGGCTCAGCGACGAAGGCTTTGCGCTCGAAGTAGCGCAGATGGCGCCGAAGGCCGAGTTCTTTATGGCATTGTTCTCGACCACGGTCGAATTGGCGGCCTCGCGTGCGTAAACGCCCGCATAGCAGCCGTTCAGCGTGTTGTTTTTGATGACCGTGTTTTTGGCATGGAACACGTGGATGCCGCGCAGGAAATAGCCGGTGATGGTGTTGCCCGTCACCGTCACGTTGTCCAAGCCGCCGATATTGATGCCATGGCGCAACATCTTGTCGGACATGCCGCCCGTGATGGTGTTGTTGGTGATCCTGATGTTGCTAGAGTTCTTGTAGCGCGAATCGCTGCTCCAATGATGCTGACCAAGCGCGCTGGCGATGTTGTAGAACTTGCAGCTGTCCACAGTGATGTTCTGGCAGTTGGTGCCGTCGACCAAGGTGTCGCTTGCCCACTTATCGCTGGCCTTGTTGGGGTCGGAGAGCTTGCTTGTATCGCTTGCCCAGCAGGAATCGAGCTGGATGCACTCGCGCCCGTAATCGCGGTCGTTCTCGTGGCCCTTCAGGCGGCGAAAGCCCGTGAAGGAGCAGCCGGAAACCGTGGCGTTTTTAACACCCACGAGCTCAAGGTGATGCGCACCGTACACATTTTTGAAGGTAACGCCCGTTACCGTGATGTTTTGAGCATGATCGAAACGCACCAAGTCGCCGGTGTCGGTTGCGACGGAAGTATCGCCGCCGTCGATCGTGGCGGAGCCATGCCCCTCGATGGTTATGTTGCTGGACAGGTTGTAACCGCCGACATTCCTCCAGATAGGGTCGCTGATTCCCTGATTCTCCTGAATCTGCTTTTTCACAGCACTGGGCAAAGTGCCGTGATTATAGATAAGGCCGTAGTTGACGAAAGGATTACCGTTGTTAGACTTGCTTCCTTCAGGACGAACAAGCGTCACGCCGTCTTCGAGGATGAGCTTGGTGTTGGAATACATCTGCAAGCTTCTCCTGATGGGATAGGTGCCCTTTTTCACCACGACGACGGTAAGCTGATCGGCAGGAGCTTCCTTGGCCGACTTCAAGGCCTTCCAAATAGCGTTCGAATCTTCGGTGGAGCCTTTGCCATCGTTGTAGTTGTCAAAATCCTCTTGCGTGATCTCGATGCGAACCTCTTCCGCATAAGCCCGGTCAGGCACAACGCAGGCAAAGAAATACAGCACACAAAGAAGAACGAGAGCCGCCGCAATGGCAAGGCTCCCCTTCGTAACGTGCATGGACCTATTTGCTAGAAGCTTATTCATCTTTGTCTTCTTCCTTAGCTTCTTCCTTGGCTTTATGCAGGCGCGGCAAATGAGGACGCCGCGCACGAGGTGCGTAGTGATGCATGAGCGCCGGCTGCAGCAGCTTGAGCTTGACGATGCCGAAGATGGTAAGCCCGGCAACCACGACGAACGCGAATATGCGCACCGGCCCGTCGAACTCCATCATAACGAGTGCGCAAATGGCCAAAGCCGCAGTCCAGGCCCACATAATGAGAACGGTCACCCGTTGGCTGTAGCCGGCCTGCATAAGGCGATGGTGGATGTGGCCCTTGTCGGCCTCGCCGATAGGGCGATGCGCGCGCTTGCGGCGGATGATCGCGATGGCAGTGTCCATGATGGGCACGCCCGCGGCCAGAACCGGCACCAGGAGCGAGACGAGCATAGCGGTACGCGCGCTGCCGAACAGCGAGATGATGCCGAGCATGAAGCCGAGCGTCAGCGCGCCGGAGTCGCCCATGAAAATACTCGCAGGGTGGAAGTTGAAACGCAAAAAGCCAACGCAAGCCCCCAGCAGGATGACCGAAAGCATCGCCGCGGCAAGTGCGTTGGTTACCACGCAAAGCACGAAGATGGTGATGGCCGAGATGGAGGTGATGCCCGCCGCAAGGCCGTCCAAACCGTCGATCAGATTGATGACGTTGGCAAAGGCCACCAGATAGAACACCGTGATGGGATAGCTTAGCCAGCCAAGCTCCACGTAGCCACCGCCAGGAAGCGGGTTATGGAAGCTCGACAAAAGCAAGCCCGACGCCGCCACGATGCAGGCCGCGACGATCTGTCCGATGAGCTTGGGCTTGGCCTTGAGCTCGACGATGTCGTCCACCACGCCGACGATGAAAATCGCGCCGACGCCCACGGCAACGCCAATCATGTTGACGTGCCATTCGTTGCGGAACTTCAAAAAATCGTTGTGCCAACCGAGCACGTACACGCCGAACACGTAAGCCATCAGGGCAATCACCATGGCACCGACCATGGCAACGCCGCCCAAACGCGGGATGGGCCGCTTGTTTACGCGGCGGGCGCTCGGGTAATCAACCGCATCGAGCTTATGAGCCAAGGTAGACACGCAGGGCACTAAAAGCAAGGTCGCCAAAATGGCCACCAGGAAAAGAATTGCCCACTCAATCCAAACCATAGAAGTACCGAACTACTTGCCTTCGCCCTTGACGGAATCTTTGGCGCCCTCGGCAAGAAGGCCCTGCGAAGCCTCGTAGAACGCGATGGCCTCGTTTATGGTACCGTCGAACATCTTAGTGCCGTGGTCGAGCACGATGCCGCGCGAGCAGAACTCGCGCGCCGCCGTGGAGCTGTGCGTGACGAAGAGCACGGTGACGTCGTTGTCGGCCATGATCTGGCGGATGCGCTGCATGCACTTCTGCTTGAACTTCTTGTCGCCGACCGACAAAGCCTCGTCGACTACCAGGATTTCGGGGTCGGTCGAAACGGCGAAACCGAAACCAAGACGCGCCTTCATACCGCTTGAGTAGTTGCGCAGGGGCTGATCAATGTAGCGGCCCAGGTCGGCGAACTCCACCACCTTGGGCTCCATGAGCTTGATCTGCTCTTCGGTTAGGCCCATGGCGTAGCCGCGCATGTAGATGTTCTCGCGGCCGGTAAGGTTGGAATTGAAGCCGGCGCGCAGCTCGAGCAAAGCGCTGACCTCGCCGTTCACGGTTACCGTGCCCTGGTTGGGGAACAGCACGCCCGTGATCATCTTAAGCGCGGTGGATTTGCCGGCGCCGTTGTGACCCAGGAAGGCCACGCCTTCGCCACGGCGAATCTGGAAGGAAAGGTCGTTGTTGGCGTCGACGCGCGTGATGCCCTCGCGCTTCTTCTTGCTCCAGAAAAGGGAAAGCAGGCGCTCGCGGTCGGACTTGTACAGGTTGTAGCTTTTGTACACGTGGTCGAACTCGACGACCACCTCGTCGGAGATTGCCGTCTTGCGCTGAGCCAGGCGCTCCTTGCCGATGGTGGAGCGCAGCTTGTTAAGGTGCTCCCAACGCTGCTCCTCGGTAAGGTCGGCGAAGGGGTCGGGCACGGGGGTAATGTCCGCGGGCGAGAGCTCGAAGGAGCAAACGGAGTTGACGCCGTAGCTCAAAAGCTCGTTGGCGCGCTCGGCGTCGTCGATAGCGAAGCATTGCAGCTTCAGGCCAGCTTTGCGCACCATCTCGACGATTTCCTTGGTGCACTGCGAAGCCTCGATGGCCAGGCCCTCGATGTTGTAATCGGCGCAGTAGGTGATCAGGCGGCCAATGCCGTCGATGCGCTCGCGCGGCCACATCATTATCTGGTAATGCGAGAAATGGAAGGCGCGATCGACGCCGCGATACATCGAGGCGTTGCGCACCTGGATGAGCAGGCGGGCAAGCAGATCTTTATCTTTATGCAGGCCCTCGACCACGGCGTTTGCCAGATGAGTGGCGTTTTCCTTGCCGAGCTTGCCGAAATCGAGCATCCACCACACGTCGGGGTTTGCCTTCATGTAGCGGTACAAGGTCTCGAAGGTCATCGGATCTTGGCCGTGGACCTTCTGTTTCAAGAACACGGCCTCGGTCATGGGGCCCTGCGACGGATCCCAATCAAGGCCTAAGATCTTGCGCGCGTTGGCAAACCAGCCGTAGCTGCACACCACCTTGTTGTCGGCGGTCAGCGAAACGTCAACCTCGATGGCCTTGACGCCGCGCGCCAGGGAGTGCTCAAGCGCCACCTCGTTGTTAAGGTACTGCTTGCCATCGACCGCGCCGCAAGCACGGGCCGCGATAGGCTCGTCGTAGAGCGTGCTGATGTGCGCGCCGGCAAGCGACTGGGAGGAGATTTCGGGGGCATTAGAGCTCATCGCGCACCTCCGTTTGGGCTCGCTTGTACACAATCAGGGTCAGCACGAACTGGAGCAGGAACACGAACACGAAGCCGATGCAGTACTTCGGCGTCTCCCAAATCCAGGTGTGGTAGTAAATGGCATCGCGCATGACGGTGGCGAAGAAGGTCACGGGGTTGAGCACCGCGAACACCTGCACAGCAAAGATATGGATCTGCGTGATGTCGAAGATGATGCCCGAAAGCCAAAACAGGGGCTGCGAGCAGGTGGTGATGAGGTTATGGAAGTCTTTGCTCAAGGCGCCGAGCATGCTTGCGAACAGGCTGAACATATACCAGAACACCATCAGCAACACGATGGCGAAGGGCACCTGGATAAGATGGATTGTGGGCATCTCGCCGAAGACCAGGCAGGTGACCGCCAGGATAACCAACAAGCCCAGGAAAATGATGGCCTCGGAAACGATGTAAATGGCGGGAATCGCCGGCAAAGGGAACTTGATCTTAGTTACCAGGTACGAGTACTTGTTGAATATCGCCGAGCCCGTGCTCAGGATGCTCGACATGAAGGTCCACACGAAGACGCCGGAGGCAAGCCATACCAGGTAGGCGCCGGAACCGCCGATGTCCTTGCCGCCCTTCAGGCCGATTTCAAGGGCGAACCAAAAAACCAGCACGTACACGATTCGCTTTGCGAACAGCCAAAACGGACCGAAAGCCGTACGTGCAACCTGCTTCTTCAAATCAAAGACGGCCAGCTTGGTAACCTGCTTGCGCCAGCCCCAAACGTCGCCAACTATCTGTTTCAAAGAATCTATCAAGAAGACTCCAAGCCTTTCGGGTATCAGTACAGTCTTTGAATTATAGCCCAGCTAACCGTTACTATGTCTGGAGCATAGATTCTACAAAGGAGCCCTCGCAATGAAGCTAATGGCCATAATCTTGCAGATGCTTGCGAGTATCCTGCATCTTCTGCCTTGCAAATCGCGCGTGGCCCTGCTTTCACGCCAGAGCTCCAAGATGTCCATGGATTACCGCATGCTCGCCACCGAGCTGGAGGAGCGCCTGGGCCCCGATCGGGTGATCGTATGCCTAACCGAGCCCGAATCGAAGGACATCCTCGGCTTTATTGCCGGCACCATGAAGCAGCTGATCGTCGCCTGCACCAGCAAGGTCATCATCGTAGACGGCTACGTGCCCGCGGTGAGCATCCCCGCCAAGCCCGAAGGCGTCACCGTCATCCAGATGTGGCATTCGCCGGGCGCCATAAAGAAGTTCGGTTACCAGTGCCTTGATACCCCTGCCGGGCGCAGCCGCGAATCGGCCGAAGCGGGGCGCATGCATCGCAACTACGATTACGTGATCGCGGGCGGCCCGGGTGCTAAGGAAGCCTTCGGGCTGGCCTTCGACTACCCCACCAGCAAGGTTTGGGCGCTCGGCTTGCCGCGCATCGATTTCCTTCTTGAACAGGGGAAGAACTGCTATCGTAAGCGCCGTGCTAAGCGCATCCTAGCCGAAAACGAGTTCCTGCACAACGGCAAGCCCACGATTTTGTACGCGCCCACCCTGCGCAAAGGCGCAGGCTACGACGAAAACTGGCTGACCCACAACCTTGGGCAGCTGGCAAGCGCGCTCGAGGCGCGTGGCGGCGCGGCGGGCGCTCCCGCGAACCTGATCATCGCCGGGCATCCGCTGAACAGCGAGTTCAGCCAGGCGCTCTTGCGCGAGCACCCCTGCGTGCACGAGGTGCCCAAAACCGCGACCATTCATTTGCTGGCGGTTTGCGATGCCATGATCAGCGACTACTCCGCGGTGGCCTTCGAGGCAGCGCTTCTGGGGATTCCTGTGGAGCTTTACGTGCCCGACCTCGACCAATACGAGAAGTCACCGGGCCTGAACATCGATCTTCGCGATTTGCGCAGCACGCACACCAACGCCGGCGAGGCACTTTCGGCCGCGCTTGACTTGGCGCTTGCCCATCACGCCGGCAAAGCCTGCGAGAACGATTTTTCCGCGCTTACGCGCGACTACTTCAAGGGCATCGAGTACGGCTGCACTAACCGCATCGCCGAGCTCGCGGTGAGCAAGCTCTAAACGCACAACGAACCGCACCGAAACAAAGTGCCGGGCGAGCATCCTCCCCCCGCACCGAATTATCAATCCCCCATTGAGGGGCCTTTAGCCTCGAACGATCAAGGCCTAGACCTTACGGGCCTTCTCGGCCTTGCCCAAAGTCACCGCCGAAGTGCATGCACGCATGAGCACCTTGCCCTGAGTGAACTTGTTGCCCGATGCCCCGCCCTTGGTGACCTTGTAGAAAGCGATGCCGTAGCTCTTCACCTTGAACTTGCAGTTGGTCACCTTGACGCGATAGTAACCCGTGGTGGACATGTTGTTGGTGCCAACGCCCTTGGGGCAACTAGGCACGTTGAAGGTGCAATGATCGATGAGCGTGGTGCGCGTGGTGGTGCCGTCCCAGGGCTTGCCCTGGGGGCTGCAGTTGGAATTCTTCGTGGTATCGAGCTGAATGACCTCGTTGGTGCTGTCGCCCCTATAAGTGCCGTTGAAGTTGCAGTACTCAACGCGCACGTTGCGGCAACCCGCGAGCTCGATGGAGTGGCCATTGTAGTTGTTGGTGATGGTAACGCCCTTGATGCGGATGGTCTTGCAATGCATGAACAGGAAGGTGCTGTAGCCGTAACGCCAACCGTTCTTGCTGCGGCTCGTGCCGCCGGCCTTGCCCGTGGTCACGTACTTGCCGCCCGTGATGGTGAAGTTCTTGCCACGGCTGTAGCCGCCGATATTTCGCACGGAAGAAACGTTGTCGGAGGAATCCTTGTACAGCGCGTTGATGAAGATGCCCTTACCGTTGGTCACCTGCTTAAGGGTGGCGCCGGTACCGATGAAGGTGATGTTGTTGTAGAGCTTCAGGGTCTTGTTGATGTAGTAGGTCTTGCCCGAAATCAACCTGACCGTGATCTTCTTGTTGCGATGATCCCAGTTCTGGCCATAGCCGGAGTACTTGTTCATCACGTTGTGGATGGCGTTGAAGTCGGTACGGCCCGAGGCGTCGCCGCTGGGATAGATGGTGTAGGACGTGCTGTCCAGGTTCATGCGCTTGGCCTGCTTGGTGGTGCTTGCCTTTTGGCCGGAGGCCGTCTTGACGTTGAGCACCCATACCGATGACGCCTGCGCCTCGCGCGCGCCTAAAGATACAGCCAAGCCGATAGCCAGGGCCATCAGGGTAAACAGCATGAGCACCTTTTTGGCGCTGAAAGAAGTAGTAGTCATAAAGCTCGTTTCGTGGTCCGATTCAGGTTCGTTTTAAATTTCGTTTTAGTTCATTTGCGCGGCCAGCCTAAGAGCCGCTGCGTTTTAGCGTATTCGGTTGTAGACGGAGGAGCATGGCGGCCGCAGGCACGCATGGCACGGCCAGCGCAGGCTAGGCATGCCCGAAAGCGCATCAGCTCGAACGTAAACTTTTCGCCCTAGAGCAAAACCTCGTCGATGATGCGGTCGCAAGCCTTGCCGTCCAAGTGCTTGAAGCTCTTGGCCTTGAACGCTTGCAGGCGCTCCAGATCGAAGTCGTCTTGCTCGATGGCAGCGGTCAGCTCGTCCTGCGTATAGACTATCTTGCCGCTCACGAAGCTTTCGAAATCTTCATAGAAGTTACGCGTGGCCACATAGTTGTTAAGGTCGAACACGTAGTAGAGCGTCGGAATATCCAGAAGCGCCGCCTCGTAGCAGGTGGACGAGTAATCCGTAACCAAAATATCGGTGCTGGGCAGGATGTCGTTGATCTCGGGGATGGCGGAACCGTCGACGATGAGATCGGCGTATTCAACAGGTATGCTGGGCTTTTGTTTGATGAAGGGATGCATCTTCAAAATGAGGAACCAGTTGTTCTTCCGGCAGGCGGCGCCCAACGCCTCAAGGTCAAGGTAGTTGTAATCGAAGTAGGCGCTGTTCTTGCCCGCACCACGGAAAGTCGGCGCGAAAACGATGACGCGCTTGCCCGCAGCGCCCGGGAAGGTCTTCTTGAAGAAAGCCTTCTTCTCCTCCTGCCAAGCGGGGTCCAAGATCCAGTCGTGGCGTGGGATGCCAAGCGCCTTCACGCGCGACTCGGGGATGCCGAAAGCCTCGGCGTAGATGGGCTCGTCCTTTTCGGCAGCCACGATGACGTCGGTATAGCAGCGATGGGATTCCGCAAAGGGCGAAACGGCGTCAAGCGTGCCGATGCGCCCCATACCCACCGTTTTGAAGGCACCACAAGCATGCCACAGCTGCACGATGCGTGTCCCCTCTTGGTACTCGGCGCGATAAAGCGTAAGCTGGTAATCGTCGCAGAAAACGACCTTCGCGGTAGCCAGGTCCCAAGCAAGCTTAAGGTAGGCGCCGATACCGCGCGAGCCCTTTTCGTTCGTGAAGTCGTAGGCGATCTTGTAATCCTTGGTAAGGCCGCGCTCCTCCATGCGACGCAGCAGCGGCTCCATGTTGCCGCCGATCTTGGAGCGCCTGTCGGAGGTGAAAACGATCTTGTTGTGCTGCTTGGAGTGCTTCTTGAAACGACGCTCGGTGCGCGTCCACAAAGCACCATGGACACCGCGAACGAAGTTGACGAGCGAGATCTTAAGCTGGCCCTTGGGGCGATAATGCGCCATCTTCGGCCCACGCCCGAGCACCTCGAAGTGAGCCTGACCCCCATCGTTCGGGTAAATCAGGATCTCGTAATGATGACCAGTCTGATAGTAAAGAAGGGCATCGTCGCGGCGAGTTGCAAGCTCGCCCGAACGACGGCAGAAGGAAGCCATCACTAGCGGCAGCTCCTTGCCCTCGCGCACAACGAAGGCATCGAACTCGCCGAAGGGAATGGCCCGATTGTGATAGGCAACGATGGGGCGCAGGCGCCAGCTTGTCGGCCCTTCGAAGAAGGATTCGCCCAGAACAACATCGCTTGCAAGCTTCTTGCCATTTTCGTCGAAGGTCTCGCGCGGGCGACGCAGCAAGATCTTGTCCTCGGGCGCAAAGGGCGTGGCGGGGTTCACTTCCAGGTACAGCGTGGTGCGCGACCAATGGAAGTCGACGAGCTCGATGGCCTGCGAAAGGCCGAAACCTGCCGTGGGCGCGCCCGCCGCAGCTGCTGCCGCCGTCGTAGCCCCTGCAGCAGCAGCCGTCGCGGCGTTAGATGCCGATGCCGCCGCCCCTTCGTTTACTTGCACGTCATTCATACAGCTAAGCTTCCTTCTGTTGTTTCAAGAACCAAATCAACCACTCGATCGGACGAGTGGTTGTCGAAATGGGCAAAATGACGCCGCTTGAAGGCGTCGATCCGAGCCTGATCGCCCGTATACGAAAGCGCGGCCACCAAAGCCTCGGGCGTGCGCACGATAGGCCCGGGCACAAAGCTCTCGTAGGGCTCGTAAAAGCCGCGCGTCTGCTCGTAATATTCCAGGTCATACGGGAAAAACACCGTGGGCACATCGATAAGCGCCGCCTCGTAGAGCACCGAGGAGTAATCGGTGATAAGCAAATCGGCCGCGGGAAGGAGGTCATTCACCTCGCGAATGCCATCGGCAAACACGATCACGTCCTCCATGCCCGCAGGCACGCCGTTGAATCCATGCGTGTACTGGTGGAATTTCAGCATGAACAGGGCATTGTTCTTGCGGCAGTAGTCAGCGATGCCGGCAAAGTCCAGCTGCGAGAAATCGTAGGTGGCCTTGCGAATGTCATCTTCGCGAAAAGTCGGCGCGAAGACGATCACGCGCTTGCCCTGCGCCTGCGGGAAGCGCTCGAAGAACGCACGGCGCGCTTTCAAAAGCGATTCCTCGTTCAAAAAGCCGTCGACACGCGGGATGCCCGTGGCGAAAATGCGCTCCTCAGGCATGTTGAAGGCGTCGGCGTAATGTGGCTTGTCCACATCAGCGCTCACGATCACGTGGGTGTAACCCCGGTGCGCACGCGAGGTGCGACGATGTTCTTCCTGGTTGGCGCGCTTGCGGCTGAAGCCAATGGTCTTGAAGCTGCCGATGGCGTGCCACAGCTGCACCACCTTGACGTCGGCCGGAAAATCGACGAAGTAGACGAAGGGGTGGTAGTCGTCCAAGAAGATGATGTCGGCGCTGGCCAAGCGCTTGATGAAAGCCAGCTGCTTGACGGGCGTCTCCACCGACTTGATGTCGGGCGAAAAATCGAGTACCACATCGAAGCGCTGGGCAAGGCCCCGCTGGCAAATGCGGTCGTACACGAACTTGGCATTGCCGCCGATTTCGGCGCGCGAAACGCTGGTGAACAAAATAACGGGCTTGCGGTTGGGCTTGCGCAAAACGGCACTGCGCCAACGATCGTAAAGAAGCTGGTAAACCTGGGCTACCGCGCTTTGGACAGTTTGCTTCACGCTCAAAGCCCCGCCACCTTCCTTGTTCCCGTTCGCATTTCCGCAGCTTTTTGCATCTTTGCAACCGCAAAAGTTTACCACGCGCATACCGCAACGCGAAAAGCCGCCGATAACCAGGAACGGGTATACTTTGCGCATGTTCGCATGCCCGCCCAAAAAACACGAACACCCAGCATCGCCGCGCTTCAAGCCGATGCTAACTGCATGTTTTGCGGTTCTTCTTTTTGTTGCGTTGCTTGGCCTGGTGGGCTGCGGAAACCCGGAGGGCACCAGTGGGGCCAGTTTTTCCTCCCCGAAGAAAATCGAGGAAGCAAGCTTTCATTCCTCAAGCGCCGCGGGCGCCCATGGCGCGCTTATCGACACCTCCTGTGCAAGCAAAGGCTACATCGCGGCCAAAGCAAGCAATTCCTCTCGTTTGAAACTCCAAATCACCTTGGGCGAGCAGACCATCAACCACGACCTTCCCAACAACGACACCGCAGCCATCTACCCTTTGACCTTTGGCGACGGCGACTACAGCATCCGCGTTATGCAAAACACCTCGGGGAGCAACTACGTCGAGATATACCGCACGCAAAAAAGCGTCACGCTCGAAAGCGAATTCGAGCCCTTCCTGCGCCCTAACCTGTACTGCAAGTTCAGCAACGAAAGCGCCGCAACCAAGAAAGCGCGCAAACTGGTGGCCGACGCCGAAAACGTCGGCGATGCCGTGGAGGCCATCTGCACCTACGTGGTCGATAACATCAGCTACGACAACGCCAAAGCGCAAAAGGTCGGCAAGACAACCGGCTACGTACCCGACCCCGACAGCACGCTTTCAAGCGGCAAGGGCATCTGCTTCGACTACGCCAGCCTTGGCGCGGCAATGCTTAGAAGCCAAGGCATCCCCACCAAAATAATGACGGGCTACGTGAGCCCCGACAACATCTACCACGCCTGGATCATGGTCTACATAGACGGCACCTGGAACAGCGCGCAGTTCAGCGTCGACCAAAACACCTGGTCGCGCGTTGACTTAACCTTTGCCGCAAGCTCCGGCAACACGCTGGTCGGCGACGGGAAGGACTACCAAGATAGATACACCTATTAAGACCGAGCACGCAGCTTGCACGAACGCCCGACACACAGGGATGAGCTGTCAAACGGGCAGCCATCGAGCAAGGAAGCAGGCGACGCAAGCAAACAGCGCCTCAAGCGGATAGAAAGAACGAAAAGATTCCTGCAAATTTTTCCTGAAAGAATTGGCGGATTATCAGGTTATTCGCACAAGCTGCACCAAGTTCCCAAGCTTGCTGCAGCCATTACGTGCGACAATGGAAGGCAACCTAAGCAACTAGGAGAATCCAATGGCAAACAAACTACTTGAAAGCAGTGCGATCAGCGCCTTCTGCAGCAGCGTCGCAACGATGCTCGCCGCCGGTGTCCAAACCGACGAAGCCGTGCACATGCTTTCCGAAAACCGCAAACAGTCCAACTTCAAGCGCGTCTGCGACGAGGTGTACTCCCATCTTATCGATGGCAGCAACCTTGCCGAGTCGATGGAGAAAACGGGCGCCTTCCCGGCATACGCCGTCGAGATGGTGCGCGTCGGCGAATCCTCCGGTCGCACCGAGCGCGTCCTGCGCACCTTGGGCCACTACTACGAAAGCGAGCGCCGCACCTTCGCCAAGCTGCAAAGCTCCGTTGGCTACCCCGCGGCGCTTCTGTGCGTGATGAGCGTGATCCTTCTTTTCACGGTCATCTTGATTTTGCCCATCTTCAGCCAAACCTACGAGAACATGTCCGGCACGCTGACCTCAGGCTCCTTCGGCATGGTCAACGCCTCGGTCATCGTCGGCTGGGTCGCGCTTGTCGTGGTTCTTGTTGCCACCGTTGCCGCCCTCGTCATCTCGGGTCTTTCCCACTCCGAGAACGGGCGCGTCCGCGTAGGCCAGCTGCTCCGTAAATTCCCCGGCACCAAGCAGGCCATGTACCAGCTGGCCCTTTCGCGCTTCACCAACGCACTTGCCTCCTTCATCGCTTCGGGCGTGCAGGAAGAAGCGGCTCTTCGTCAGGCTATGGC
>CAVHFE010000021.1:0-6999 GCA_963635145.1 Oscillospiraceae bacterium | reverse complement strand
GCGTACAGGAGGAAGCGGCCCTTCGCCAGGCTATGGCAACCGTCGATCACCCCGTCCTCAAGCAGAAGCTCGACGCCACCTTCGATGCCATGGTCAACATCGACAACCCGCGCAGCCTTGGCCAGGCCATCGTCGAGAACGAGGTCTTCGAGCCCGTTTACGGCCGCATGCTTTTGATGTCCACCCGCTCCGGCTCCGTCGACGAGGTGCTCGGCCACCTGTCCGACATCTTCTTCGACGATGCCAACGCACAGCTTGACTCCGCGGTCGACACGATCGAACCCACCCTGGCGGCCTTCCTCACCGTTGCCGTCGGCGCCACGCTCATCGCCGTCATGCTTCCCCTTATCGGCATCATGGGATCCATCGCTTAAAGGAGCCCGCCATGTTCCACGAAATAACAGACAGCGAGATTGCACGCCGCAAGCGAATGCGCATCACCGTCGCATGCGTTGTCGTGGCCGTGTGCATCGTCGTCGTTGCGCTGTTCAGCGCCATGCAGGCCAACGCCAAGGAGCAAAGCGCCGTCGCCATCCACGACGCCATCATGGATTCGGCGAAGCAGTGCTGCGCGATCGAGGGCAACTACCCCAGCTCGCTTGAGTACCTTGAGCAAAACTACGGCCTTACCATCAACCACGACGATTACGTGATCTCGTACGAAGGCTTTGCAGGCAACATCATGCCCACCGTGGTGGTGACGCCCCGATGAACATGCATGACGAAACCCTAGCCACCCAAAAGCGCCTAAATGCGCTTTCATCCCTGGCGCATTTGCACCTTAACCAAGAAGGGGCCTTCTCGCCCAAGCGGGTTTTCCCCTCCTTGGTACTCGGCGTGTTCTTCATCGCGCTGATGCTCGCACTCATCGCGGGCGTAAGCGTGTACTCGTCCATTTCCAACAGCACCACCGCCACCAACACGGCGCGTCAAGGCGCCGGCCTTGTGGTCAACGTCATTCATGCCAACGACGCGCAAGGTGCCATCGGTGTGGGCCAAGGCCCTGAAGGAAGGTCGCTCGTGGTTACCGAGAAGCTCGACTCCGGCACTTACGAGACACGCTTCTACCTGTACCAGGGCAAGGTCGTTCAGGAATACAGCATCGCGGGCAGCCAGTACTCGCCCGAAAACGCATCCGAGGTCATCCAGTCGAACAGCTTCGACTTCAGCTACAAGCACGGCTTGCTCACGGTGACAACCGACCAGGGCACCGCCGAAACCGCCCTCCGTTCAGTGCAAGGGGGTAACTAATGGCTGAAATATCTTCGCTCACCAGCTCCCAGCGGGACAAAAGCTCCTGGACCTCCACGGCCTTCATGGTCGAGGCCATCGTGCTTTTGTTCTTCCTTATCGCCTCCATGGCGGTGTTCACCCAGCTCTTCGGCTTGGCCACCACCACCTCGGCAGAGGCCGCACGCCTGGCAAACGCAAGCACCCTTGCGCAAAACGCCGCCGAGGAGTTCTCGGCCGACCCGGCAAGCGTCGCCAAGGGCAAAAAGGTCGGCTTGGGCACCGCCGCAGGCACTTCCAACAAGTTCAAAGTCACCTGCGACGTTAGCAAGAAGAAGAAAAGCAGCGGCACCCTGTACTCCGCGCACATCGTCGTCTCCGACGATAACGGCGAGGCTTACACCCTAGATGCCAGCCGCTTCGTGGAAGGGGGTAAATGATGTCACGTAAAACCGAAGGCGTGCGCATCGGCCCCATCAGCCTTGCGACGCTCATCGCCATCCTGCTCGTCGGCGTTCTTGCGCTCCTGTGCGTGGTAACCGCCAACGCAGCGCAGACGATGGCGCAGCGCCAAGCCAGCGCCACCACGGAAACCTACGCGCTCGATTCCTGCGGCCAGCTAATGCTCGCAGGTATCAGCGAGGAGCTTTCCTCCTCGGGCTCGCTTACGGCCACGGCATCCAAGCTTTCCTCCATCGCCGAAAAGGCTAAAAAGGATTGCGGCGAAGAGAGCCTTACCATCAAAACCTCTTCCGGTTCCAAGAGCCTGAGCTTCACCATCGCCGCGCAGGACGGCAAAAAACTCGATGCTAAAGTTAGCCAGAAAGACGGCTCGCTTTCAGTAGACCAGTGGAAACTTACCAGCCAGCAGCAGGACGCCGAGGAAACCCTTTGGTCCAGCTCCGTCGATAATGATTAAAGGAGAATCGTCGATATGGAATTAAAAGAACTTCTGAAGCAGATGATCGATCTTAAGGCGTCCGACGTCTTCGTGAACGCGGGCTTGCCTTTGGCCTACCATACGGGCGGCGTTCACGTGCGCACCGATTCCGCTCCTTTAACCCCCGCCGACACACGCGAGTACGTCCATGCCATCTACGAGCTGGCTCATCGCGACATCGCCCTCTTCGAGTCGACCATCAACCACGATGACGACTTCAGCTTCGCCATCCCCGGCGTCGGCCGCTTCCGCGCCAACATCTTCCGCCAGCGCGGCTCCTACGGCGCCGTTATCCGCGTGATCCCCTTCGGCCTGCCCACCCCCGAGGAAATGAACATCCCCGAGTCCGTTATGAGCCTGGCCGACGTTGCCAAGGGCCTTGTCCTTATCACCGGCCCCGCCGGCTCCGGCAAGTCGACCACACTCGCCTGCCTGGTCGATCGCATGAACCACAATCGCCAGGGCCACATCATCACGATGGAAGATCCTATCGAGTACATCCACAGCCACGGCACCTGCATCGTAACCCAGCGCGAGGTTCCCACCGACATCGCCACCTACTCCGAGGCGCTGCGCTCCGCCATGCGTGAGAGCCCCGACGTCATCCTGCTCGGCGAGATGCGCGACTCCGACACCATCGGCACGGCCGTCAACGCCGCCGAGATGGCCCAGCTGGTTCTTTCAACCTTGCACACCACCAGCGCCGCCGACACCGTCGAGCGCATCGTGGACGCCTTCCCTGCCAACCAGCAGCGCCAGATTCGCGTTCAGCTCTCCATGGTGCTTCAGGCAACCGTGAGCCAGCAGCTTGTGCCCGCTATCGATGGCGGCACGGTGCCCATCTTCGAGATCATGCTGATGAACACTGCAATCCGCAACCTTATCCGCGAGGAAAAGGCCTACCAGATCGACTCCGTGATCGCATCCAACGCCAAACTTGGCATGCAAACCATGGACCAAGGCCTCTTCGCCGCCTACAAGGAAGGCAAGATCTCCAAGGACGTTGCGCTGCGCTACGCCAACCATCAGGAAGCGTTGATCCGTCGCTTCGAGTCCGAGGGACTCTAGGCGAGTCGAAGCGCATCGGGTGCATCAGACGCCCGAACGGACGCTTGGCGCTTGTCGGCTTGATGAAAGAGGCGCCTCGCTCTTGACGAGGGTGTTCGCTTCAAGCTTGATCCAAACAAACGCTTCGAACTTGATACCGCATAGAAATGCCCAGGTCGAATGGCCTGGGCATTTTTTGTTTAGCGTTAAGAAACTTGCAACGGTGTAACGGGAGCGAGGGCGGAAGCACGGAGCGCCGAAACGATTCGTCGCAACAAGTCCCAACCGCCGAGCCGCCCTTTAAGGCGTGTGATACTGGAGCCACGGCGCAACGCGCCCTTCTAGGCGTGTGGCACCAGAGCTACAACGCCGACTTCAAAGCCTCGATGGTCTTGTTATACTCGGCCTCAACCTGGGGGAAGAGCACGTCGGAACCCTCCAAGGTACCCGGGCGCAAAGCTTCGGTGATCTGATTCACCGGTTCGTACAGGTTCGTGAAGCCCAGGTTCGAGCACACGCCCTTAAGCGTATGCGCTGCCATAAAGGCCTGCTTGGCGTCCCCTGCCTCAAGCGATTCCTTCAGGGTGGCAAAGCTGCTATCGTCCAGGAATTTGGCCGCAAAACGCGCGACCAGTGCGTCATTCATCAATCGCTTAAGAACATCCGAGTAATCTGCCCCCATCTGTTCGTAAGCTTCTTTCAACGTGGCCATGTTATCTCTCCTTGCTAGATGCTACTGGGCTGCTTGTGATAGGGGGGGGTTAATGCCGGTATGTCGAGCTCCCTTTTAATGCGATCCTCGCTGTCTTGCTAGATGCTACTGGGCTGCTTGTGATAGGGGGGGGGTTAATGCCGGTATGTCGAGCTCCCTTTTAATGCGATCCTCGCTGTCCAGCAGACATTCGATAAGCAGCGGGTTGAACTGCCCGCACTCCCCGTTGATGATCATGCGCATGGCCTCTTCGTGGGGAATCGCCTTTTTGTACACGCGATCGCTCGTAAGCGCATCGTACACATCCGCCAGCGAGACCACCTGCGCAGAAATGGGAATGTCGTCGCCTTTAAGCTGGTCAGGGTAGCCGCCGCCATCCCAGCGCTCATGATGATGGCGGCAAATGTCGCGCGCGGTTTGCAGCAGCACGGGATTGTCGTTGTACATCGTAAGGTTGTCGAGCATGTTGGAACCAAGAATGGTGTGCGTTTTCATGGTCTCGAATTCCTCGTCGGTCAGCCGACCAGGCTTGTTCAAGATGCTGTCGGGAATGGCCAGCTTGCCGATGTCGTGCAAGGCCGAGCACATCACCGTCATCGAGCGGGCAAGGCTCGTGATGCCGTAGCGGTCGGTCTTCTTCACCAGGCAATCCAGTAAAATCTCGGTCAGGTTGCGCACGTGCAAAACATGGGGACCGCTTTCGCCGTTGCGCATCTCCATGGCGCCGCCCATGATGTTGATCAGCACGTTGCTGGTTTTCTCGCGCTCGTAATACTGCTGCGCGAGCATCGCGCTTAAGCGGCGTTGACGCGCATACAGGCGCATGATGTTGCTCACACGCTGACGAACGATGCGAATGTCGAAGGGGCGGGCGATGTAGTCCGAGGCGCCCAGTTCGTAGGCGCGCAGCACGGCTTCATCGGAGTCTTCACTGGAAATCATGATGACGGGGATGTTCTCAATCCAACCGCTGCGCACCATGGTGGAAAGAACATCGAAGCCTGACATGCCCTCCATAATGATGTCTAACAGCACCAAAGAAATGCCCGAGCCATGCTCGCGCAAAAGCTCCACACCACGATAGCCGTTTTCGGCCTCAAGGATTTCGTAGTCGTCCTTGAGCATTTCCTTCAGGATGTCGCGGTTGAGCTCGGAGTCATCGACGATCAAAAGTGCGGGCTTATAGGAATCCACTTCCTCGACGGGGTCTTCATCAGTGAGCACCGAGCTGCCCTGTTGCTTGGCCAAGTACATCAAGCGGTCAGCCTGTTTCACCGCTTCCTCGACGGTGCGGCCGTTCGACAATACGCCGCCGATGCTCGAAGAAAGGTAGGCTTGCTCGTTGCCGGGCACGCAGGTTTGCGAGATGGCCAGCGAGATGGCGCGCAGCCTGCGCGAGAAGGTAGCGCTGTCGATGTTAGGAATCACCAAGACGAACTCGTCGCCGCCATAGCGGATGAGGATGTCGGTCTCGCGGATGCAGCTGAGCATTGTTTGCGAGGCGGCGCGCAGGGCAAGGTCGCCCGCATGATGGCCAAGGGAATCGTTGACCAGCTTGAAGTCGTCTAGGTCGATAACCGCGACGCCGGCAAACAGGCGCTCGCGTTTGATCTCTTCCTCGTAGAAGCGGCGATTGTACAAGCCTGAAAGAACGTCGAGGTACAGCTCGTTGCGATCGACACGATCCTCGTGCTCCACGTTGGCGGCGTACAACATGACATGCGGGACGCCATCGACCTCAAGATAACGGGCGTTGACCTTGTGCTGCTCGCTGCCAAGCTGCAGCAGGCGCTTGGCGTTTCCATGAGTCTTCAAAAGCTGGGCGCAAACCTTGCGCATGCAGGGTGTCTCGTCGCCGCAGAGCAAACAGTTCATCTCATTTTCCACCTCGTTAGCGTCGAGTAGACGAACGATGGGGAAAATGTTCTTCAAGCGCGAGATCTCAGCATCGGCCTCGGCGCTTGTCAGATTGACTTCTATATCTTTTTCGCTCATAAGGAGCCTTTTCCTTCCTTATGCCAAGAGCCTCAGCACGGTTTGCTATATAAGCAAGATGCCGATTGAGGTGCGGACAAAAAGTTGAGCCATCCCGGTTCAAAGCTGAGTCCGCGCTCCCCTTCAATCAGTCGGTTTTTGAGTGCCGACCAGTGAATTTTTTCAGCATCGTCCTCTTGGCATGCCTGGGGTAATAATATCAGCCTGCCAGCCCCTTTTTCGTACAAAAAAGATGGCCAGCAGCTTATCGCTGCCGGCCATCTTCGTTAAGGCTCAGACGCTGAAGTCTGTGAGCTTTGCGGGTTTAAGCCTGGTTGGCAACCGTGCTCGTTCCGGCAAGCTCGCCCTTCTCGGGGTTGATGCCATCGCCATCGTTCATAACATCGTCCATGTCCTTGCGGAGCCTACGTGTGTAGTTCGCGCGATGCGCCCAAACGCCAATGCCGTACAGGGCGGTCAGGATCATGCAGATGATCATGTAGTAGTGGACCCAGCACTCAGCCTCGGTGGTACCCAAGGGGTTCTCGGCATCGTAGATGGTCTCGCCCTCAGGATTGCCAGTCACCGTGTTGACCACGTTCTGCATTGCCGCAGCTGCTGCAGCGGCGGGTGTTGCAGCCGCAGTAGTGGTGCGGTTGGCGGTGCCATTGCCACCGTTGCCACCATTACCACCGTTGTTGCCGCCGTTGTTGTTGGGCGTAACGGCCGCCTTGGTAACGGTCAGAGCACCCAGGCTCTCAACGATGCTGTAGTTGTTAGCATCGGTGGTGCCCCAGTCAATCTGGTAGGTGTTGGCGGAGTTGCCAACCTCGGTCTGAGCACCGGTGGTCTTAGCCGTAACCGCATCGTTTCCAACCAGACCAGCGATCTTAAGCTCGCTGTTGGTAAGCGCCGTACCATCGTAGGTCTTGCTTGCGCTGCCGGTGGTGATCCTAAGCTCGGCAGGAACGATCTTGATCGAGCCATCGACGTAGGTGATCTTGAGCTTCGAGGTCACGTCCTCGCCCTCGGCGTTCTTGATAACCAGGGTGTCGGCCGTGGCCGCGACCTCGCCGTCGGCAACGTTGGTTGCCGT
>CAVHFE010000020.1:0-32472 GCA_963635145.1 Oscillospiraceae bacterium | reverse complement strand
GTCCTTGAAGAAGCTCTCGTACTTCTCGCGGTCGTTGTCGCGCAGCTTGACGAGTTCCTGCTTGACCTTCTTCTCAACGCGGCGGGCGATGGCCTTGAGCTGGTTGTTGTGCTGCAAGGTCTCGCGGCTGATGTTCAGGGTCAAATCCTGGGAGTCAACCACGCCGCGCACGAAGTTGAAGTAGTCGGGCAGCAGCTCCTCGCACTTCTCCTGGATGAGGACATTGGAGCTGTAGAGCGCCAGGCCCTTCTTGTAATCCTTGCTGTACAGGTCGAAGGGCGCGCGCGCCGGGATGAACAGCAGCGCGTCGTAGCTCAGCGAGCCCTCAGCGTGCACGCTGATGGTTGCCAGCGGGTCCTCCCAATCATGGAAGTTGGTCTTGTAAAACTCGTTGTAATCCTCGTCGGTAACGTCGGACTTGCGGCGCTTCCAGATGGGAATCATCGAGTTGATGGTCTCGAGTTCCTTGACCGTCTCGTACTCGGTCTTGTAATCGTCGCCGGCGTCCTCGGGCTTGGGCTTGGCCACCGTCTTGGAGCACATCATCTGGATGGGATAGCGCACGTAGTTGCTGTAGCGCTTGATGAGCTCCTTCAGCGTAGCCTCGGACAGGTACTCGCCGTAGTTGATCTCGTCCGTGGAATCCTTGAGGTACAGGATGATGTCGGTGCCGTGGGTTTCCTTCTCGGCGGGCTCGATGGTGTAGCCCTCGATACCGTCGGAGACCCAGCGGTTGGCCTGGTCGGAGCCGTAGGCCTTGGAAACAACCTCGACCTCCTTGGCAACCATGAAGGCGGAGTAGAAACCAACGCCGAACTGGCCGATGATGTCGACGTCGCCGCCCTGGGCGTCGGCGTTCTCCTGCTTGAAGTCGAGCGAGCCGGAGTGGGCGATGGTGCCCAGGTTCTCGTTCATCTCGTCGGCAGTCATGCCGATGCCGGTGTCGCTGACAGTGATGGTGCGCTCGTCGAAATCGTAGGCGACGCGGATGGCCAGGTCGTTCTGCTCAACCTTGATGGAGTCGTCGGTAAGGCTTTTGAAGTAGAGCTTGTCCACCGCGTCCGATGCGTTGGAAATCAATTCACGAAGGAAGATCTCGCGGTTGGTGTAGATCGAATTGATCACCAAGTCGAGAATCTTTTTGCTTTCAGTCTGGAACTGCTGCACGAGTTGGCATCCTTTCTCTTCAAGGGCTACAAGAGCTTGTTCGGTGCTTGCCTGCAGCTACGCGCAGCCGCAGCCGGAAACGAAAGCGCCCGGAGGCTTTAAGCCTCCGGGCGGGTGTTCCAGCTTTGAGCTACCGGAATCCCTGCCAGCAAGTACGATTCGTTCGTTTTAGCACTCTAAGGCTTAGAGTGCTAAAAGTGATTCTAGTCAACCGCACTTAAAGGTCAAGAATCCGCGCAATCCCTCAAAGAGTCTTCATAGAAGAAGGGAAAGCTTGCCAGCCTGCGCCCCTGCGGAGCCCGAGCTTTTGCATGGGCTGAGCCCCAGCACGCAGGCCGAGCGTTACGCTACTTGACGGTTACGGTTTTAACCTTGCTCCAGGCTCCGTAGTAGGTTTTGCCCTTCACCACCTTGTAGCTGCGGACCTTCACGTAGTACTTCTTGCCGGAAGTAAGCTTCTTGATGGTCTTCGAGGTGCTCTTGGCCGAGCTTAGCTTGATGGTGTTCTTCGATATGTCAACGAAGGAGCTCTTGACGGAATAGACCAACTGATAGCCGCTGCACTGCGCGCTGATCTTCTTCCACTTCACCTTGACCTTGGCGCTGCCGGCCGTGAGCTTGGTGATCTTTGCCTTCTTGGGCTTGATGGTGAAGGCGGCAGTGGACTTAAGGCCCTTGTACTTGCCCTTCTTCACCTTGACCTTCACCGAATAGCTGCCGACCTTCTTGCCGGTTTTGTAGGTGAGCTTGTACTTGGAAGTGGACTTTTTAAGCGACTTGGCAATGCGCTTGCTGCCGTAGTAAAGGTCTACCTTGGGCTTTTTCTTTTTGCCACTGTAGGTGTAGCTTGCGCTCTTGGTCTTGGCGTAGAGCGTCGGCGCGTACTTCACCGTCTTGGTAACCACGTCGGTGCCCGTGCCGGTGATAGTGAGCTTGTAGCTTGAGCGCTTGTAGCCGTTGACCTTGGGCAGGGTGATGGTGGTGGTGCCGCTGGCCTTGACACGGGCGTAAACATCGCTCGCGATGCTCTTGCCCGACTTGTCGCACAGCTTGATGCGCACGGTCTGGGTCTCGTTGCTTACCTGGGACTTCTTATAGAAGCCAAGGGATTTCAAAGGATTGCCCTTGAAGTCGAAGAGCGCTTGGTTGTCCCAGCCGGAACCGCCGGTGATCAGCTGCCCGTGGTAGTAAAGCTTGGAGTCGGGCTGGTACCCAACCGCACCATCGGAAGCCCAACCCGTACCGAGTTTGTTGGCGATGTCTTTGTTGTATTGCCAGTTGATCCAGCCGGCCTTTACCGGGATCCAGGCAGGTTCCCAATAAAATGCGCCCAGGCCGTTGGCCTTGGAAAGAACCGTCTTGTATTGGTCGCTTAGCAAATCAACCTGACCCTGCACGCCCACCTTGTAGGTAAGGGAGGCCGTACCCGCGCCCAGCTGGTTGGTCGTACCGTCAGCATCCTGCAGGGTATTCAACCAGCTGGTCTCGAGGATGCAGAACAGCTTGCCATATTTGGTTGCCACGCTCTGTGCTTGGGTCAAGCTGTCGGTGGTCTGATTCCAGAAGGCGTAACACGAGGTTCCCAGCACGTCGTAATCGATGCCGTAGGATTTCCACACATTGCAGATGTAGTCGTACTTGGCATAGGAGGGCGTTTCAATATGCAGCGCCACCAGCGCCTTGGGAGCGACCTCGCGTACCGCCTTGCTGCCCGCCTTCAAATACGAGCAGGCGTTCTTGGCGTTGGTCTTGTTACCCCAAAGCTTCTTGTAGCTGCTGGCGTGAGTGCCTGCCACGCCGCGGGAAATCTCATTGCCAATCTGAACCATGCCAACATTGCAGCCGGCATCGACGAATTTCTTGGTGGTTTCCTTGGTGAACTTGTAGATGTCGTTGGCGATAGTCTTAGGGCTGGAGGCATCTTTCTTCCAGGCCTTAGGCAGCTGCTGGATGGCAGGCGATGCCCAGAAGTCCGAATAATGGAAGCACAGCAGGATCTTCATGTTGTACTGGGAGGCTTCCTTGGCCACCTCGAGCATGTTGTCCACGTCGCAAACGCCGCCGCCGTATACCTCACCCTTATCGTTGTAGGGGTTGTTCCAAATACGCAAGCGCACGTAGTTGACGCCGTTGTCGGCCAAAACTTTGAGCAGCGAGCATTCGTTGCCGTCGTTGTCATGGAATTTCACGCCCGCCTTTTTAAGCGCGTAGTAGGAGGAGATGTCCACGCCGCGAACAGCCGAGGAGTTCATGTTGTTAATTTGCGAGATGTTGACGTTTTGGTCTTTGAGGTCGTAATCCAAGCCGTATTTGTAAATCGCATCCTCGGTGGGGGTCGAGGTCACATCTACCTTGTTGCCCTGGGCATAAGCGAAGGTGGCCAGCGAGGTGAGCGCATGGTCGTCCTCGAAGAAGGATTCCCACGAACCGATGGAAGCGCCGTCCTGAACAATCAGGCCGCCGGCGTTGGACTTATCGGACGTGGCCTTGAGCATGGCGTAGATGCTACGAGCCTGGGTTTCCTCGGTCGCCTGGGTATCGGAGGAAGCGTCAGATGCGCGCGATGCCTTGAAATTGGAAAGATAGAACTGGGTGTTGCTACGACCGGCAGCCTTCTGAACTTTCTCGAAAGTGGAAAGCGCCTCGCTCAGATACTCCTTAGCCTCGCTGTCGCTGCTGGGATAGTAGTTGATGCCCACGTAGTCGTAGGTACAGGGAATCCAAGAATCGTTAACTTTATCAAGGGGCCATTGGATGCCGGAACCGCTGTTGTCCGCCGCAAAGCTGAAGCCGACCTTGATGTCCGCATTCTTGACAACGTTGGCCAGGTAACGCATTGCCATCCATCCGCGCCAGGCATCATCATCGCCGCTGTAGCTAAGGAAGTTGTAGTTCACCTCGTTGCCGATGGTGATCATCGTCGGGGTAGCGCTTTCCTTCTTCAAATAAGAGATGACGTCCTTGGTGTACTTGGATGCATGACGGATCACGTTGGTGGCGCTGCCCTCGGCTTTATCGTCCAAAGTCTCGTCGATGTCCTCGTCCCAACCGGAAGGAACGCTCTGGTCGTTCTTAGAGGTGACGTCGTCGGAATAGCACAGAACCACGTTGGTCTTAAGGCCCGCGGCGTTCGCGGCCTTCACCGTTTTAGCGGCGTTTTCCAGCGTGAACGACTGCTTGGCCTCGGTGTCGGCCTTGGATGCATCCACCAGCACCTTAACCGACACCGTATTAATGCCTTGGCTCTTAACGAACTTGAAGGCATCAACGCCCTCGTAGCGATAGTTGAAGAACCCCCCCCTGTGCCACTCGGTAAGGTCCTTTTGGTACTGACTGAAATCAAGGCCAAGAACCGAGTCGTCGTTGATGGCCTCGATCTTGGAAAAATCGTCGTGGTAATTCGTCGTGGCCGACGTGCTGGAACCGGTGGCAAAGGCCGCTGCGGGCACAAGCGTGCTCGCCAACACGAACGAGGAAGCCAGGGCGACGATTTTTCGTCCCACACCTGCAAACATACTGATCTCCTTCTCTTCCTTAAGAAGCAAAAGGATAGCAAAGCCCCCGGTTGAGTTAAAGAACGCTCAAAAACACCAGCATGGCGGGGATGCTCACGAAGCTTGCCACCGTAGTGCCCACCGTGAAGCGCGAGGCCACCAGCGCATCGCGCCCAGCCTCGCCTGCGAATAGGGGAACCATGGCGCCGATGGGCATGCAGCTCATAAGCGCGAGGGTCGCCAGCAGGGAATGGTCCTGAATGACGAAGGACGCCGCCCACGCCAGCAGGCCCGAGAACAAGAACTGGCGCAGCAAAATAAAAGGATACATGCGCCATTCCTTAAGAAGATCGGACACGCGCTGCATCGAAAGGAAGAAGCCCACAAGCAGCATGGCCAAGGGGCCGGTGATGCCGCCCACCAGCGAAAGCGATTCCTGCAGCACATACGGGAGCTTGATGCCGCCCAGGAACAGCACGATGGCGATCAGCGCCGCAATAACCGCAGGCGAAAGAAGCATCTTCCAGGGAATCTCGAGCTTGCGATGCCCGGTGGGCTCCTCGTCGTCCGAGCGCGGGCCCATCCGAAGCATCGTCAAGCCGATGGTGAACATATAAAGGTTGCCGAACAGGATGAACAGGCTGGCCATAAGCACCGCCTGCCCGCCCACGAGCGCGCTGATAAGCGGCAGGCCCATGAAGCCGATGTTCAGGGCAAAGCCCATGAAGGCGTACAAGGTGCGCTGGGTTGGGACGACGTGCAAGATGCGACCGACCACGTAGCCCGCAATCGTCCATACGACGTTTGCGGCAAGGCACACCACAACCGTCGTGGCCACCAGGCCCCACTGGCCCGAACCGTCCAAATCGCCGACGCTCGCGATGACAAGCGCGGGCATGGTGACGTCCATCAAGATTTTGGACACCTTGTCGGAAAAAGGCTTATCGAAATAGCCCAGCTTCGATATCACGAAACCCAGGATGACGATGAGGAACAGTATCAGCATCTGGGTCGTGGCCGTTAGAACCTCGGACATCTGCTAAATCAAGACCTTTCCGCGTTTTCGTTTGCTTGGGCAGCAGCCTGCATGGCGGCGCGCTTGGCAGCCAGGCGTCCGCCCTTCTTCTTGGGCAGCGTTGCGGCCGCCGCGGCCTCGGCCTGCTTTTTCGCAAGCTCCGGGTCCACCCCATTCTGCACCGCAACCGCCGCTGCCACCTCGGCTGCGGCCTTAGCGGCACGACGCTCCTCTTCCTGCTGGGCGCGCTTGGCCTCGCGCGCGGCGCGTTTGGCCAAGCGAGCATCCTCGTAGGCTAAATCTTCCATTTCCTCGCGATAGCTCGGACAGATGTAGCGCCCGTTCGTTTCGGACTGGTCTTTAACGTCGATGGCAGCATCGGGGCAACGGTGGATGCAAGCGTAGCAGCTGATGCACCTCTTGCCGAACTCGATGCCGTCCTCGGTCATCTTGATGTCGTTGACCGGGCAAAACAACTCGCAGCGCCCGCAGCGCGAACAGCGCTTGCTCACCACGAAATGCTTGCTGCCTGCCTCGTAGACCCTGAAAGTGCGATGCATAGCGCCCGACTTGAGCGAGGGCATCGCGCCCGTCTTGCCCTTTTCAAGGAAGGTTCCGGCTTTGATTTGCTCGACCACCTGGGCGGTTTGAGCACGTGCCTCGGCTCGGATGGCACGCGCAACCGAGGGCTTGGGCATCTTCTTTATCTTGGCGTAGGTGCTGGGCATGAGCACCCCGGTAAAACCGCCGAAGACGAGCCCGGCCTTCTCGGCCATCTGCTGGGCGTACACGTCGGCGTTGGCCACATCGTCACCATAGCTTGCCACCACGTAGATTTTGTCGGAGCCGATGAAATTGGCCGTCTCAACCAGGCCGCTTACCGCCTCGGGGATGCGCCAGGCGTAAATGGGGCACACCAAGACGAAGGGCTCGCCATCGTCGGACACGAAGCTCGGGCCCGTTTTGCTGCCCGAGGCCTCCTTGGCAAACTGGCGCACCTGGGAAGGGTACGGCCCCCATTTGCGCACGAAATCGCTGACGGCGGGGGCAATATCGACCACATGATCATCCAAGCCCTCGGCAAGGATATCGGCCACGTAGCGCGAGTTGCCCGTGCCGCTGAAGCAAAGAATCATAGCCACCCCTAAAGCGTTTGCCGCATAAGTAATAAAGAAAGTATAGAGCTAGCGTTTAGGCACCGGGCGCCCAGGCGGCACATCCGCGGGTAGGCGGGCGAACTCGAGCTGGCCGCCTACGCTCACCCGCGCTCGCGCCAGCCGCACATGCTCAGCGGCCGCCCATGCTTAAGGTGCCGCCCGTGCCCGCGCCGGCCGCCCATGCCCGAACTCCCCGCGCACCCAGGTACGCCCCAACCCAACCGGGCCGCAAGCCCAAAACCGCTTATGCCTTCCGAAACAACCGTTTGCGTCAGCCGAGCGAGCAAATGACACCGGTTAAGTATCATTTAACAAACACGTTGCATTCCTGAAACCTTGGTTACACGCCAGCAGGGGATACTTCGTAACACATACTCGGATGACGGCATCGGGAGAGACCTTTCAAACAAGGCGCCGAAGGGGAGGCAGGAACTCTCAGGCAAAAGGACCGATGTCTGACGAAACTCTGGAAAGGCGCACCTAGGTGCGACACCGACGATGCAATCCCGAACGCCGGCCAAGCGGCTGCCGCGACGGAGAATCTCTCAGGTCAAGGGACAGGGGCACAAGCGCGAACACCGCGTTTGGGTCCTTTTTTGTTTTCGGTCGAAAGGAGAACCATGAGCGAACTGAAAACACCTCTTTACGATGTCCACGTTGAGGAAGGCGGCAAGATCGTCCCCTTCGCCGGCTACCTGCTGCCCGTGCAGTACGGCACCGGCGTCATCGCCGAGCATCAGGCGGTCCGCACCGCAGCCGGCCTGTTCGATGTCTCCCACATGGGCGAGTTCACCGTCAGCGGTCCCACCGCCCTTGAGACGCTGAACAAGATGCTCACCAACGACTTCACCAACATGACCATCGGGCGCGTGCGCTACTCCGTCTGCTGCTACGAAGATGGCGGCTGCGTGGACGACCTGATCGTCTACAAGTTCGGCGAGGAGTCCTACCTTCTGGTTGTCAACGCCGCCAACCGTCATAAGGACTTCGAGCACATGTCCAAGTACATCCTCGATGGCACCAAGTTCGAGGATATCTCCGATTCCGTGGCGCAGATCGCCCTGCAGGGCCCCAAAGCCCCCGAGATCATCGCCAAGCTCCTGCCCGAAGAGCAGATTCCCCAGAAGTACTACACCGCCGTCAAGTCCGCCCAGATCGAGGGCATCGAATGTATGCTCTCCCGCACGGGCTACACCGGCGAGCTCGGCTACGAAATCTACTGCGCGGCCGCCGATGGCGCCAAGCTCTGGAAGATCCTGCGCGCCGCCGGCGAGGAATTCGGCTGCATCCCCTGCGGCCTGGGCGCACGCGACACCCTGCGTCTTGAGGCTGCAATGCCCCTGTACGGCCACGAGATGGACGAAACCGTCTCCCCGCTCGAGACCGACCTTGATTTCGGCGTGAAGATGAACAAGGAAGACTTCGTGGGCAAGGCAGCGCTCGTCGCCGCCGGCACCCCCAAGCGCATGCGCATCGGCCTTGAGGCCACCGGTCGCGGCATCCTGCGCGAGCACATGCCCGTATTCAAGGGCGACGTCCAGGTAGGCCAGACAACTTCCGGCACCAAATGCCCCTACATCAACAAGGCCGTCGCCATGGCTTTGGTTGAAAACGGCTCGCTTGCCGAGGGCGACGAGGTCGAGGTCGAGGTTCGCGGCCGTCGCGTTGCCGCCAAGGTGATCCCCCTGCCCTTCTACAAGCGCAGCTAGTCAAAGCGCCTGGCCGCCAAAAGCGGTCAAGAACGCCCGGCGCCGCAGGCACCCAAGCCCCGCACCGCGCCGCATTCATCAAGTAATCCGACGCAAAAGCGTCCCCACGAAAGGAACGAACAATGGCAAACATCCCCGCAGAGCTCAAGTACGCAGCATCCCACGAATGGGTTAAGGAAGAGGACGGCCTGACCGTCATCGGCCTGACCGACTACGCACAGGAAGCCCTGGGCGACCTCGTCTTCGTCAACCTCCCCGAGGAAGGCGACGAGGTTACCGCCGGCGAGTCCTTCGCAGACGTCGAGTCCGTCAAGGCCGTCTCCGACGTGTTCAGCCCCGTCAGCGGCACCGTCGCAGCCGTCAACGAAGAGCTCCTGGACGCCCCCGAGTCCATCAACGAGGACCCTTACGGCGCATGGTTCATCAAGGTCGAAGGCGTTTCCGAGACCGAAGAGCTGCTCGACGCCGCAGCTTACGAAGCAGTTTGCGCTGCTGAAGCCGAGTAAACCCCTTTCACGAAGGAAATCACATGGGTAGCTACATTCCCGCAACCCAGGATGAGCGCGCCGAGCTGTTGAAGGCGTGCGGTCTCGATTCCGTCGACGACCTCTTCGCCATCGTGCCCCCCGAGGCACGCGTGTCCGAGCTCAACCTGGAGCCAGGCCTCTCCGAACTGGAGGTTTCGGAGAAGGTTCGCGCAATTGCCGACAAGAACGTGCTGTTCAAGAGCATTTTCCGCGGCGCAGGCGCCTACAACCACTACATCCCCTCCATCGTCAAAACGATCACCGGTAAAGAAGAGTTCGTGACCGCCTACACGCCCTACCAGGCCGAGATCAGCCAGGGCGTGCTGCAGAGCATCTTCGAGTACCAGACCCAAATCTGCGAGCTCACCGGCATGGACGTGAGCAACGCCTCCGTCTACGACGGCGCAACCGCCGCAGCCGAGGCCGTTATCATGCTCGAGGAGCGCAAGAAGTCCGGCGTCATCGTTTGCGCGGGCGTTCATCCGCAGGTCAAAGAAGTTATCGAGACCTACGCTGCCAGCCGCAACATCGAAGTGAGCTACGCCGGCTCCGGCTTCACCACCTCGCCTGAAGAGCTTGCAGCCGCACTTGAAGGCAAGGCTGCGGCCTCCGTCTTGGTGCAGAGCCCCAACTTCTTCGGCTCGATCGAGGACGTGGCGGGCTTGGCCGAGGCAACGCATGCCGCCGGCGCCAAGCTCATCATGAGCGCCAACCCCATCAGCTTGGGCGCGCTTAAGACTCCCGCCGAGCTGGGTGCCGACGTCGCCGTCGGCGAAGGCCAGCCTTTGGGCATGCCCCTTGCCTTCGGCGGCCCCTACCTTGGCTACATGGCCACCACCCAGAAGAACATGCGCAAGCTTCCCGGACGCATCGTCGGCCAAACCACCGACGACGAGGGCAAGCGTGCCTTCGTCCTTACCCTGCAAGCGCGCGAGCAGCACATCCGCCGCGAAAAGGCTTCGAGCAACATCTGCTCCAACCAAGCCCTGTGCGCTATGACGGCTTCGGTGTACCTGGCCGCCGTCGGCCCCGACGGCTTGGCGCAGGTTGCGCAGAACTCCGCCGCGCATGCCCACTACCTCGCCGAAGAGCTGGCCAAGCTCGGCTTCGAGACGAAGAACGACGGTGCCTTCTTCAACGAGTTCGTCACAAGCTGCCCCGCTAGCGCCGACGCACTGCTTGACGGCTTGGCCGAGCGTGGCATCCTGGGCGGTCTGCCCTTGGAGGACGGCATCCTGTGGTGCTGCACCGAAGTGAACACGAAGGCTCAAATCTATTCCTTGCTTTCTGCAATCAAGGAGGTGCTGTAAATGCAACTGTTGTTTGAACGCAGCAAGCCTGGTCGCAAACTGAGCTTGATCCCCGACTGCGACGTCCCCGCCGTTGATTTCGGCGATGCCGCGCGCAGTGCCGCCCCGCGTCTTCCCCAACTTGCCGAGGTCGACCTGGGCCGCCACTACACCGAGCTTTGCAAGCAGACCCACGGCGTGAACGACGGATTCTACCCGCTGGGCTCCTGCACCATGAAGTACAACCCGCGCGTGAACGAGGAGCTTTCGGTTCTTCCCGGCTTCACCGGCGTGCATCCCCTGCAGCCCGAGTCCACCGCGCAGGGCTGCCTTGAGGTGATTGCCAAGACCACCGAGATGCTCGACGAGATTTGCGGTATGGACGCCATGACCCTGCAGCCCGCAGCGGGCGCGCACGGCGAGTTCACCGGCCTGCAGCTGATCCGCTCCTACCATCTTGACCGCGGCGACACCGCCCGCAACAAGATCATCGTCCCCGACTCCGCGCACGGCACCAACCCCGCGTCGGCCGTCATGGTCGGCTTCGAGGTTGTGTCGGTGCCCTCCAACGAGCAAGGCGGCGTTGACCTTGAGGCCTTGAAAGAGGCCGTCGGCGAGGATACCGCGGGCCTTATGCTCACCAACCCCAACACGCTCGGCCTATTCGACCCCAACATCCTCGAGATCACCAGCATCATCCATGAGGCGGGCGGCCTGTGCTACTACGACGGCGCCAACCTGAACGCCGTCATGGGCCACGCACGCCCCGGCGACATGGGCTTCGACTGCGTGCACGTGAACCTGCACAAGACCTTCAGCACGCCCCACGGCGGCGGCGGACCCGGCTCCGGCCCCGTTGGCTGCAAGGAATTCCTGGCCAAGTACCTGCCCGGGCCTTTGGTTGCCGGCGAAGAAGGCAGCTACAAGTTCTTCGCGCCCGAGAAGTCGATGGGCCGCGTTCGCAGCTTCTACGGCAACTTCCTTGTGGTGGTGCGCGCGCTCGCCTACATCCTTACGCTGGGCAAGGAAGGCATCCCTGAGGCTTCCGCAAACGCGGTACTTAACGCAAACTACCTGCTCAAACGCCTGTGCGACCTGTACTCCGTCCCCTTCGGCGAGCAGTGCATGCACGAGTTCGTCATCGATGTCGAGCCCCTGAAACACGACACCGGCGCATCAGCGATGGACGTTGCCAAGCGCATGCTCGACTTCGGCGTGCATCCGCCTACGATGTACTTCCCGCTCATCGTGCACGAGGCCTTGATGGTCGAGCCCACCGAAACCGAGGCGCCCGAGACCTTGGACGAATTCGTCGACATCATGCGCAGCATCTATGACGAGGCGCAGGCCGACGGCGAGAAGCTCCATCATGCGCCCTTCACGCGCTTCATCGGTCGCCCCGATGAGGTAAGCGCAGCTCGTAAGCCTATTTTGCGCTACGACTTCGACGGAGAGTAAGCATGATCGAATCCCTGCTCCTTGTTAGCTCGGATAGTTTCGACCCCTATCGCAACCTTGCCCTTGAGGAATTCCTTTTGGGCAGGGTTGCCCCGGGGGTGTGCATCCTCTATCTGTGGCAAAACGAACGAACAGTGGTCATCGGGCGAAACCAAAGCGCGCTTGAGGAATGCAAACTTCAAACGCTCAATCAAGACGGTGGGCACCTTGCCCGCCGTCTTTCTGGTGGAGGCGCGGTGTACCACGATTTGGGCAACCAGAACTTCACCTTCCTTTTGCCCAGCGCCGATTTCGACAAGGCACGACAGACCGAGGTCTTGTGCTGGGCCATGCAAAAGCTTGGGCTTGACGCCCAGGTAAGCGGCAGGAACGACCTGACCATCGAGGGACGCAAGTTCAGCGGGCACGCCTACTACCATTCGCGCAAGGCCAACGATGCCGGCGGCATCAAGTGCAGCTACCATCACGGCACCATCATGGTCGATGTGGACGGGGCGGCTTTGGGCAACTACCTCAACGTCAACCCGCTGAAGCTCAAGGCCAAGGGCGTTAAATCGGTGAAATCCCGCGTGGCCAACCTCGTCGATTTCAGGCCGCAAACCACCTGCGAGGAAGTACGCCAAGCGGTAACCGAGGCCTTCGGCGAGGTTTACGGCCTTCCCGTAGGCGCGCTTTCGCTTTCCGCGAACGACTTTTCCCAGCTCAACGAGCTAGTTGCTCGCTACCAGAGCGAGGAATGGCTGTTGCGCGGCGAAGAAGTGCTTGAACACAGCGCCGAGGGCAGGTTCGACTGGGGCACCAGCCGCATCGACTGGAGCTGCGAGGGTGACTTGCTTGCCAAGGTGGCCCTGTGGTCCGACGGGCTTGATGCCGACCTTTTGGAAGAAATTCCCGCCAAACTTGTTGGCTTGGATGTGCAGGGCGACGATCTTGCCCAGGCCATCGAAGCGCGCGGCGTACCCAAGCAGGTTTCGCTTGATCTGGCAGGGCTGCTTCAGGCGGGCACCTGCTAGGGCGGCATCCGAACTTCGTTGGCACGCTAGGCTTTGAGCCTTGGCTAGCGCACCGGGCCCAGGATGCCAGCTTGCACCGAGGGCTCGTGCATCTAAGGGCGGGCGCATCGAGGGGCAGGGCAGCCGCACGAGCGCCCGTTGCTCGCAAGCGCGAGCGTCCAACCAGTCAAAACGCGCTGAAGCTTCTTTACCTACACACACGGAAGAATCGAGATTCTTATGACTTTTGACATCGCAATTATCGGAGGCGGCCCCGGCGGCTACACCGCAGCGGACGCGGCCGCCAAGGCCGGCAAGTCGGTCGTCCTATTTGAAGAGCGTGACCTGGGCGGCACCTGCCTTAACCGCGGTTGCATCCCCACCAAGGCGCTCATCCATTCCGCCGAGCTTTACCACGCCTCCAAGTCGAGCGAGAACTTAGGCGTTAGCGCGCAAGAGGTCGCGTTTGATTTCGACGCCATGCACGCACGCAAGAAGGAAGTTGTTGAGCAGCTGCGCGCGGGCATTGCCAAAATGATGAAGGCCGACAAGGTTACCGTGGTCGAAGGCCACGCCACCATCACCGGCAAGCAGCAAATCAGCTGCAACGGCGAGACCTACGAGGCCACCGACGTCGTGATCGCTGCCGGCTCGGTGCCCAACCTGGTGCCCATCCCCGGCATCGACGGCCCCGGCGTCTACACCTCCGACGACCTTCTGGAAGACAATCCGCCCAAGCTCAGCTCGCTCGCCATCATCGGCGGCGGCGTCATCGGCATGGAGATTGCCAGCCTGTACGCCAATCTGGGCATTGAAGTGCACGTTCTTGAAGTTGCCGACCGCATCCTTCCCCCCATGGACAAAGAGATTGCGCAACGCGTGACCATGCTCGGCAAGAAGAACGGCATGCAGATCGAAGCCAAGGTGAACATCCAGAAGATCGAGGGCGAGCCCGGAGGGGTGACGCTCACCTACCTGGATAAGAAGGGCAACGAGCAGCAGCTCACGGTTGACGGCGTGCTTGCCGCAACCGGGCGCAAGGGCAAGCTCGAGGGCCTGTTCGCCGAGGGCTGCAACTGGGAGCCCGAGATCAACCGCGGCATCGTTGCCGACGAGGCAGGCGCCACCAACCAGGAACACCTGTGGGTCATCGGCGACGCCAAGGCACGCAACATCCAGTTGGCCCACGTCGCTAGCGCCCAGGCGCGCAACGTGGTTGCGGCTATTTGCGGTGAGGAGCTGCCCGTCGACATGAACGTGGTTCCCAGCTGCGTGTACGTAAGCCCCGACGTCTCAAGCGTCGGCCTTACCGAGGCTGAGGCCAAAGAAGCCGGCTTTGAGGTGAAGTGCGGCAAAGCGGTAACGGGTTCCAGCGGCAAGTGCCTGATTGAGGACGCGCCTTCCGGTTACGCGAAGATCGTCACCGATGCGGCAACGGGCACCATCCTGGGCGCCCAGCTGGTATTCCCGCGCGCAACCGACCTTATCGCTGAGCTTGCGCTTGCCGTACAGCTCAAGCTCACCGTCAAGCAGCTGGCCAAGGTGATCCACCCCCATCCCACCTTCTGCGAGATCATCGGCGACATCGCCAACGAGCTGGCCTAGCCCCAGCGGCCTAAGGCGGCAGCTCAGCTTCAGGCTAGCCACACGGCGGGGCTACTCGGCTTCAAGTTGGCCGACCTCACCGATCGGACAGCAACGACCGGTCAGCCAGCGAAGAGCCAAAGAACACACAAGGGCGCAGGAATATCCTGCGCCCTTTCTTTTCGCAAAAACGCCGCAGACCGCGGAAGCAAGCATCTTTTGAAAGCCGAAAGCTAGCAACCCTCTTCGTAATTGCCAATTACGGCAACCACTAGCAGGGCGACGATGGAGGCAGCCGTTACCACGATGAGGAATACATCCCTGACCTCGTCGCCTCCCGCCAGGCTCGACTCAAACAAAACCAAAGGAACAAGAATCTGAACGATGCAGGTGAGGAATAAAAGCGCCCGACAAGCCTTATCCCTGCCACCTTCCGCATATCCCCAATCCCTGGCCTCGGGCAACAGCCACGTAAGACTCAGGATTTCCATAAAGTACACGCCGAAATAAATCTCGCTCGCCTGATCCGCCGCCGGCACAAGCACCACCAGCAAAACGGCGACCTGAATCAACAGATAAGTTAAGACATCTCTTCTGGAAATAGGCATTTACACCAGCTCCCTCGATAACCAGGTGTCCAAGCATTTTGCTTCTGATTTTATCCCAGACCCAGCGAAACCAAGGGAAAGCCATTCTCTCAAGCAAGCCGTTTGCCCAAGTAGAAGCCTGTAGCTTCGGCACCTAGGCTAAGACGACCTCCAGTTGGCAGGCGGCCCTTGCCGAGTGTTTAGCCCCAAACGCAAAAAGGCGGCGAGCCGGATTGGCTCGCCGCCAGGGCAGCAGTCAGTTAGATGTGCTGATTATCTACTTAGCCTCTGCAGGCAGATCGACCGTGCCCACCGTGGGGATTTCAGTGTTGTCCTCTTCCTCCAGGCGGTTCTCGTACACCCAGTACTTGGTTTCCTTGGCGATGATGCCGGAAAGGACGAGAACTGCGATGCAGTTAGGAACAGCCATCAGGGCGTTGGTGATGTCGGAGATGTTCCAAACAAGGTCGCCGCCGCCGATGCAGCCCCAGAAGACGAAGATCAGGAAGAGTACCTGATAAGGACGAACGCCCTTGGTGCCGAACAGGTAGGTAACGGCACGGTCACCGTACTGGCTCCAGCCAAGCATGGTGGAGTAGGTGAAGGTGATCAGGCCGAAGGCCAGAACCAAAGGACCGAAGAAGGGGATGGTCTCGAAGCAAGCGGTTGCCAGAGCTGCGCCACCGGAGAAGATGCCCAGAGCGGTGTCGTAAGTGAGGTCGTTGTTGGCGAGCATGGTGTTGTTGTAGATCGCCATCAGGTCGGGGCTAGCAAGAACGGAGGTGACGAGCATCAGGCCGGTGATGGCGCAGATGATAACCGTATCCCAGAAGGTACCGGACATGGAAACCAGTGCCTGACGAGCGGGGTTCTTGGAGATTGCGCCAGCAGCAACCAAGGGAGCAGAACCAAGGCCGGACTCGTTGGAGAACAAGCCGCGCTTGAAGCCATACTGCAGAGCGAGCATGATGCCTGCGCCAACCGCGCCACCGAAAGCAGCCTGACCGGTGAATGCGCAAGTGACGATGGTGACAACAGCCTCAACGAAGTACTGACCGTTGATGCCGATGATGATCAAGCAGCAAGCAACGTAAGCGATAGCCATGAAGGGAACGAGCTTCTCGCAAACGCGGGAGACGGTCTTCAGGCCACCGATGATGACGATAGCGACGAGAACGGTGACAACCAGACCGATTGCCCAGGTGGGGATGTCGGCAGCGCCGGGGATCAGCGAGGTGCTGGTAAGAGCGCCAGCCAGGGAGTTGGACTGAACGGATGCGCCGATGCCGAAGGATGCGATAGCGGTGAACAGGGCGAACAGAACAGCGAGGAGCTTGCCCAGGGGCTTGCATTTGAAGCCACGCTCAAGAGCGTACATAGCGCCGCCGAGCATGCGACCGTTTGCGTCCTTAACACGGTACTTCATGGAGATGTAGGTCTCGGAGTACTTGGTTGCGATGCCGAAAACACCGGTGAGCCACATCCAGAAGATTGCGCCAGGGCCGCCGCAGAGGAAGCCGGTTGCAACACCAACGATGTTGCCGGTACCGATGGTTGCCGCAAGCGCGGTGGTAAGAGCACCGAACTGGGAGATGTCGCCCTCGGCGTAGGGGTCCGTCTTGCTGACGGAGAGCTTAATGGCCGTTGGGATCTTCCTCTGGATGAAGCCGGTACGAATTGTCATAAACAAGTGCGTACCAAGCAGGAGCCAGATGAGAGCCCAGCCCCACACGAAGCTGTCGACTGCGTCGACGCCCGCGGAGAAGGATTCAATGAACGCTTCCATGGTGGTTTCCTTTCCAGTAGTTGCCTTACGGCGCAAGTAAGCCCTGCTTTGACAGGAGGATGACTGGCTCCTTAACCAATGCATCCTTGGGCAAAACCAAATCCCACCCACTTGCACCGTCTCGTTGGGGAACGATTTAGGCATTATGCGCTTTGACGCGTTGCGAATTTGTTTCACAACGAGGGCAACAAAGTGAAATGAGCGAAATACAAGGTGTGAACGGATTCTTTTTATTGTTTAAGAATTACTTAATACCGCCCACCGCCGGCAAGCGGTCGATTTCGGGGTTTTCGTAAGGGGTCGCCGCACATCGAAAGAAGGTATTTCGCCAAAAAAAGAAAACATCCCGTGCAGAATGCCTTGGAAATGCTTGATGAATTGAAGTAGCGTGCGCGAGCTTTCGGCCGTGCGGAGGCGACCAGGCGCCATCGCTACGCGGCCTGCCCGAACGATTAGTGCGAGCTTTCGGCCGTGCGGCAGCGGGCTAGACGCCATCGTTTCACAGCTTGCCCGGGCAGCTGGCGTTGCAGGCTTGCCCCGCTTAGCGCGAGTCTGCCCACCGGGCGAACCGCCACGGCAAGCGCCCCACTAAAGGAAGGCGGCGCGGCCCTTACGCGTCGGCGCGCTCCTCGTCAGGCTCGAACACGCGCAGCTTGATACCCGACTCCCCCAGAAGCTCCATCGAGAGCTCGTCGGGGTACGGGTCCTTGTAAACGATCTCGACGATGCCGGCGTTGATGAGCATCTTGGCGCACACCGCACAAGGCTGCGTGGTCACGTAGATCGAGGCGCCCTGGATGTTGATGCCGTGCTTCGCCGCCTGAATGATGGCGTTCTGCTCAGCATGCAGGCCGCGGCAAATCTCGTGGCGCTGTCCGCTGGGGACGCCGAGCTTCTGGCGCAAGCAGCCCGTCTCGGAGCAATGACGCAACCCGCTGGGAACACCGTTGTAACCCGTTGCCAAGATACGACGGTCCTTCACAATCACCGAGCCCACAGGGCGACGCAGGCACGTGGTGCGCGTTTCCACCTGCTCGGCCAAATCCATGAAGTACTGATCCCAACTTGGGCGATGGTCCACTACCTTGCCAACGCCCGACTTGGACGCTGCCTGGTTTTCGGTGTTCTGGCTTTCGGTGGTCATGATGCTCTCCATGCTCAACAGGCGCGACACCCAAGGCGTCGGCCATCATCGGTGCAGCGCTCAAAAACGCTGGGCAATACCCCGTTCAAAGTCTAACCCTTTAGCATTCCCTGGTCGAATTCAAGAAAACGAAGACCACGAACGAGCTTCAACTCCCCCTGAGGCTCATGCCTGGCGAAGCCCACTTCGGGTATCGCCCGTTCCGCTGTTCAGAAGGCTTAGGTCAAATGACCTAAGCCTTCTTCATGCGCTCACTGCTTCAGTATTTTTATGCGGGCTTCTTTCGAAGCCCTCTTTTTGGTTTTCAGAGCGAACCCTTCGGAGCTTCGCCAGACATGAGCCTACCCAAGGTAAAGTCGGATTCGCATCCACGGCACCAGTCCTCCAAGGAATAGCTCCTTAGGGGCCAGTGAGAGGCCCAAACGCCCGATTGATTTTGCCGAACGCGAACCAGGCCCAGATAGGCTGCCCAAAACCCGACAACGAAAAGCAGCGCCGCACGATGCGACGCTGCTTTTCGTCAAATCTATGTAAGCGCGTTTTGCGTCGGGCGAAGCCGGAGGGGCTTCGTCTGGCGCGAGCTTTCGAGTAAAACTTACAGCTCGGGATACAGGGGGTGAGCTGCGATCAGGGCGTCAACCTCGGCGCGAACCTCGGCAAGAACAGCCTCGTCCTCGATGTTGAAGACGGTCTTGGCGATCAGCTGGCCGATCTTCTTGAAGTCGGCCTCGTCGAAGCCGCGGGTGGTGCCTGCAGCGGTACCGACGCGGATGCCGGAGGTAACGAAGGGAGAACGAGTCTCGTTGGGGATGGTGTTCTTGTTGACGGTCAGGCCGACCTCGTCAAGAACGCGCTCGGCATCCTTGCCCGTGACGTCTGCGGGGGTAAGGTCAACCAGCACCAGGTGGTTGTCGGTGCCGCCGGAAACCAGGCGCAGGCCGCCCTCGATCATGCCCTCGCCCATTGCGGCGCAGTTTTTAACCACGTTGTCGATGTAGGTCTTGAACTCGGGCTTCAGAGCTTCGCCGAAGGCAACGGCCTTGCCGGCGATGACATGCTCCAAGGGGCCGCCCTGGGTGCCGGGGAACACGGCGGAGTTGATCTTCTTGGCGATTGCCTCGTCGTTGGTGAGGATCAGGCCGCCGCGAGGACCGCGCAGGGTCTTGTGAGTGGTGGTAGTGACCACGTGAGCGTAAGGAACGGGGGAAGGATGGGCACCCGTTGCAACCAGGCCGGCGATGTGGGCCATGTCGACCATCAGGTATGCACCAACCTTGTCGGCAATCTCACGCATGCGCTTGAAGTCGATCACACGGGGGTAAGCGGAAGCGCCGCCGACGATCAGCTGGGGCTTTTCCTCCAGAGCGATGCGCTCCATCTCGTCGTAGTTGATGACCTCGGTCTCGGGGTCGACGCCGTATGCGACGAAGTGGTACAACTTGCCGGAGAAGTTGACGGGGGAACCATGGGTAAGGTGTCCGCCGTGATCAAGACTCATGCCCAGAACCTTGTCGCCAGGCTTGATGAGCGCCTGGTAAGCGGCCAGGTTGGCGTTGGCACCGGAATGGGGCTGAACGTTGGCAAAGCCGGCGTTGAAGATCTTCTTCGCACGCTCGATGGCGAGATTCTCGACGATGTCGACCTGCTGGCAGCCGCCGTAGTAGCGCTTTGCGGGGTAGCCCTCGGCGTACTTGTTGGTAAGAACGGAGCCCATGGCCTCCATGACGGAGGGGCTGACGATGTTCTCGGATGCGATCAGCTCAATCTGGTTGCGCTGACGATTGAGCTCGCCGTCGATTGCCGCTGCGACCTCGGGGTCGGTCTTGGAAACGTAAGTCAGAGCCATTCAAGCTCTCCTTTCAAGAAGTCCGGCGAAGCCGGTGCCCTTTCAGGCGTTTTGCAGAGCCGCCCGGTGGCAGCCCAAAGTCATTGAATGTACGAAACTCTACACCTAATGAAAGAATGTCCACCCCAACATTCCGCAGGCGTTGCACGATTGAAACGCAAAAGGCGGACAAGCTTGAACTCGTCCGCCTTTTGGCGCTTCGTTGTGAAGAAATCGTGTTCGCAGGGTGCCTAAGGCAAACCCGCGAAGGGCCTTACAGCCTGGTTTTTAATCGTTCCTGCGGCGACGCGCGAGCACCGAGGCGCCAGCAGCCGCGATGGCAATCGCCGATGCAGCTCCGGCGGCGAACAGGGTGTCGTCACCGGTCTTGGCAGTGGATTCCTTCTCGGATTCACTGCTCTTGGACTTCTTGGAGCTCGACTTCTTCTCCTTCTTGCTTTCCTCGGTCGGCGTCACAGGCTTCTCGGGCTCGGTGTAGGTGTTGTCGAACAACGCGGCAGTGCCGCCGCCCTCGTAAGAAACTTCGGTGTTCATGCCACCTTGGCCGTCGTCGCTCACCTTGACGATGACCTTCTGATCGGCCGCCTTGGTCCAGCTCTCACCCAGCTCGGTAAGCTCGGAGATGATGTAGGTATAGGTCTGGCCATCGTTGTCGAAGTCGTAGAAAACGCCGTCCAAGGACTTGGTCTCCCCCGCCTTCAGCTTCACCGTGGCAATGGGGTCGCCGATCTTCGCGCCGGACTCGTCGGTCTCGAAGAGGCCGAACTCGAACTCCTCGTCGGGACTAAGGTTTCCGTGGTTGACGATCTTAGCCACGTCGAGCACCAGCTCACCGGCGGAGGTGTAGGTGTCGTTGAAGGCGGCTGCACCCTGTTTGGTGTCGGAGTAGGAAATCTCTGTCTTCAACGTGCCGTCGCCGTTGTCGGAGGCTTTGACCGTGGCGGTCACGTCGGGCGCGGATGTCCAACCCTTGCCGCTATGGCCAACCTCATGGATCACGTAGGAATAGGTGCCCTCAGCGTCGTAAGTCAAGGAATCGAAGTTGGCGACCTTGCCCGCCTCGGTCTCGACCGTGCCAAGCTTGGTGCCCGTCACAACGCCGTCGTCAGAGACGGAGTAGCCATCGGCCTTGTACAGGTCGAAGGTGAACTTCTCACCAGCCTTGGCTTCAGTTCCTCCATTGACGGTCTTGTACACCTGGAGCTGAGCCGAGCCGCTGGTAGCGTAAGCATTCGTGAACTGGGCCGCGGTACCGTCGTCGGTGGCGCGGGCGTAGCTGGTCGTGGCGCTCAGGCTGCGATCGGCGTTTTCAACGACCTTCACCGTGGCCGTGGTGGGATCGCCGTAGGTCCATCCATCGCCGTTGGAGCCAAGCTCCTTGATGTCGTACTCGTAGGTGCCGGCCTGCGTGAACTCAAGCGCGTTGGCGAAGAAAACGGTTTCGCCGGCCTTGGCCTTCACCGTTTGCAAAACCTCATCGCTGCCCTTCTCGTAGAGCGCGAAGGTGAACTCCTTGTCCTTCACGGCATCGGTGGCGCCCGTCACGGTCTTGCTCACCTTGAGCGTTGCGTTGGTAGAAGTTGAATAGGTGTTGTCGAAGCTGGCGTACTGGGTTTCCTCTTTGTTGTACTTAACGGTAACAACAGGCTTTTCGGTGCCGGTGGGCTGGCTGACGCTTACCGTGGCGAAAACGTCTGCGGCCGGGGTCCAGCCTTCGCCCAGCTGATCCTTCTCATGGATTCTTAGCATGAAGCTCTTGCCATAGAATTCCTCGCCCAAGGTAGCGGTGCCGAAGGTAGCAACGCCTGTGTCATCGGTTGTTGCGTCCTCGATGATGTCGGCAACCTGCTTTCCGCCCTCGTAGCCGCTTTCATACATGACGGTGAAGGTGAACTTCTCGCCGGCCTTGGGCGTTGCGCCGTTAACCGTCTTCATGGCCTTCAGCTGGAACTCGCCGGTTGCGGGTGCGGTGTAGGTGTTGTTGAAGGCGGGAACCTCGCCCGTAGCAAGCTCCTCGGCGTCCTTCAAGTAGTGCACCTCTGCAGAAAGTTTGCCCGTAGCATCGTCCTTGGTGACGACAACCTGAGCGGTGTAGACGCTCGTGTCGTAGGTGACGTGCGCCAAGGTTCCGACTTCTTCTTGGATGCCGTAGGTGTAGGTTCCGGGCTGGTCGAAGCTAAGCGAACCGAAGGTGACCGTTACGGGGTCGCCGCTCCTGGAGGCAGTCGAGGCCTTGGTATCGATAACCTCGCCCTTATGGTCGCCTTCGTTTTGGTCGATAAGATCGAAGCTGAACTCATCGTTGCTCATATCGCGGCCCGTGAGGATCTTCTTGGCCTGAAGCGTTGCACTGGTTGACTCGGTGTAGGTGTTGTCGAACAGAGCCTTGGTACCGTCCTCGGTCGCAGTGCTGTACTTGTAGCTCAGATTGAGCTTGCCCTGACCGTTGTCGGTGGCCGTCACGGTAACCAGTACATCGTCGGCAAAGGCCCAGCCCGCCTCGGGCGTGCCCTCCTCATGGATGACATAGGCATGCGTACCGGACTCGGTGTACTTTTCCTGCCAGTTGAAGAAGGCATAGTTATCGCTGGGGGTGAACTTTATGTACTGGATCAAATCGCCGGTGCGATGCCCCTCGGAGTCGGCGTGGTAGACGCCGAAGGTGAAGTACTTATCCTTGAACTTGCTGTTGGCCTTGCCGCCGTTAACGATCTTCTTCGCATTTAAAACGGGCGTACCGGAAGTCGTGTAGATATTGGTAAAGCTCATCTTGTCGGCGGTGGTGTCGTCCTTGGCATAGCTCACGTTGCCGACGAGCTTGCCGTCCTGCTCGGCAACCTGAACCGTGGCCGTATAGGTGCCGGAGTCGTAAGTCCAGCCACCCGCAGCGCTTGCGGTCTCGCTAACCTTGTAGGTGAAGGTTTGACCGTTCATGGAGTCCGAAAGAGAGCCCGTGAAGCTGCCCGTGTAGGTTTGCACGCCCTTGTCCGTGGTCGTAACGACGACGTCGGAAAGCTTAGGTGCTGAAGCGGCGTTATCGCCCGTGGCCTCGGCCTTGAAGGTGAATTGCGCGCCCGCAGGGGCCTCGGCGCCCACGACTTTCTTCTCTATCTCAAGGTTGAACGAGCCTTTCTCAAGCTCGTCGAAGGCGCTGTAGCTGCGCGAGGAGCTTGGCGTAAGGCCCAGCGCAACCGCCTTGTCGTAGGCAGCCTGGTAGTCGGACTGCGTTGCCGCGCTCTTGAGCATCACGTAGGTGTTGCCCGTGTAGCTGATCTCGTAGCCGGCAGGAGCCTTGGTCTCAACGAAGTAATAAAGCGTGTTGGTGGAAAGGGGCTCTTCCTCGGTGCCGAAGCTCACCTTGCCCTTGGCGTCGGTTGTTCCCTCGGCAACTTTTTCCTCAACAATATTTTCCTTGGTGGACTTATCAAGATCGACCTTATGAAGCTCGAAGACGGCGCCCTCGAGGTTCTTCTTGCCCGAGGAATCGCTCTTGGTGATGTCGATACCCCAGCTCTCGGAAGCGGTGCCGCCACTCGAAGCGGCCACAACGAAGGTCTGCACAAGGTCAAGCTCGGAACTCTTGATGCCGCTCAGCTGGCAGGAGTTCGAGAAGTCCTTCATCTCGTCGCCCTTGTCGCCCGAGGGAAGCACCTGGTAGCTAACGATCACCTTCATGGAATCGGGCACGGTAAGCGTAAGGCGCGTGTGGGTGTTGCCGCCGGAGGCAACGGTGGAAAGGCTGTAGTCCGCCTGACCGGACGCAAGCAGGTCGATACCGCTATCGGACCTGACGCTAATGGTGGAGGCGGCAAGCTGACCGCGGTAATCAAGGTCGTCGACAAGCGTCAATTTATCGGCGCCGGAAACCAGATCGTAGGCGTTCTCGTTCACCGTGATGGTGTACTTGCGGGCCGAGGAACCGGACACTTGCTCGCCCGTCTTTGAAAGGGCCTTGTTGTTGAATTCAGCTTTGCCACTGCCGCTGGGGAACTTGTAACTACCGGATTCGGCCTGGGCCGTGTTGGTGATGGTTTCCTTGGAGTCCAGGGAGCCCTTGGTCGCGGTTTGATAGGTCAGAACAACGTACACCTTACCGGTTGCAGCGCTCGTGGGAACCGTGATGGTGGCGATGTCACCAGTGGTGGAAACGGTGGCTTTTCCCGTCGCAACGGTATTCCAGTGTCCCGTCTTGAGCTCGTAGCTCACCGTGCCGTTGACTACCGTGTCCTTGGGCAGGGTGTCCTTAACAACAACATCTTTCTGCTTCAAATCAACAGCGCCAACGTATTCATAATCATGCTCGCCCGTTCTGTTGACATGCGCCGTCCAATCGGTGATCCAAGCGCCCTTGGTGCCATCGCTCCACTCGTAATCAGCGTCCCACGAAGAGCTGGTACCGTCCTTGATAACCGCGGGAGGCTCGGCTTCCCTTTCGATGGTGTAGCTGGCCTCGGCGGAAATCGAGCTCTTCTTGTCGGTCTTGACGGTGGACTTGTTCTTGTAGGTGCCCGTCGGGTACACGCCGCCATCTTGAGTTGTAAGCGTGCTGTAGGTCACGGCAACTTTGGCGCCGTCCTTGCCGATAAGATTCTTAACCGTATCGGTGTCCTTGAAAGTGATGGTGAAAAGCTTGTTGTTAGCCCATTGCTCACCACTGGCCTTGGTGATGGTGTAGTCGGTGCCCTCAAGCAGAGTGGCGCCGCCATCGATTGCAAGCGTCACATCGCCGGCAAGGCTCACCTTCACGTTGCTGGGCAGATTGCTGAACTCGTCGGTGAACACAATCGAGGAAGCGCTGGTGTTAGCGGCCATATCGCTAAACAGGATTTCGGACTTCCAGGAAGCCTTGCCCGCATAGCTGGCGGAATCGATGTCGCCCGTAAGCGTCTTGGTGATGTAGGTGCCGGTGTCGGGCTGAGTGTATTTGCCCGTACCCTCGCCGCTCGGGCCGTGCTCCGGATCAGGAGGCGTAACCTTGGCGGTGTTGCTAACAGCGTCCTTCGAAGACGTATCGGTCATCGTGGTGTAGTAGGTAACCGTGTACTGCTTCTCACCGGCGGTATCGGGCAGTTTGAAGCTCAACGAGGAATCCGTCAGGGACGTATCGGTTGGCGTGACCTTGTTGCCATCGGGGTCGGTGATGGTAACGCCGGTCGAAGAAACGAACTTTTGATCGCTATCCACGGTATCGGTGAAGGTGTAGCCGCCCATATCGGCCTTGATGTTGCCATTGTTGAGCTTCACGACCCACTTGATCATAGTGGGGGTGCTGCTACCGTCGGCCGACTTTGACACCATGGAGTATTTGGCGGACTGAGGGCTCTTTTCGCCCAAATTCTTTTTGCCCTCGGTCGTGGAGCCCCAGGTAAACTCGGCCTTGTTGCTTGCGTTGGAAATGTCGGTGTTGTCCGCGCTTGGCAGGCTGTTCACCGTCGTCTTGTACTGAACGTAATAAGTGCCGGCAGAAAGATCGCCCAGCGAGATGCTTGCGTTCTGGCCGTTAACGGTCGCGTCACACTTGCCGGAAACAGGATTGCCCTGAGCATCCACCAGCGTGAAGGAATCTTCAACGAAGCTCAGGTTGTTGCCAATGGTGTCGGAGATTTTAAGATCGGTCGCATGTGCGGAAGGCGTTACCTTGATGGTCCAGGTGTAGCTGTTGGTGGCCTGGTCGTAGGTGGGGCCGTTCCACTGCTCGTTCATGTTGCCACCGAACTTGGAGCCATCGACGCTGCCATCCTTGGTATTAACCGTGATGCTCGTGCTAGAGCCTGGGAAGGTAATCGTCACGCTATCGCCGTCGCCCTTGTCAACGCCGCCCAAACTGCAGTTGATGTTGGCGTAAGCATGAACGACCGTGTCCTTCAGGTAATCTTCGTTGTACTTGAAGTAAACCACGTTGTCTTTGATGTACCAGGTGCCGGCAATCTTGCCGTTGTCCTCAAGGTTGGTCTCGGGCATGTCCGCCACTTTAAGAGTGTCCGGGAACTGGTATTTCACGTTCGGGTTGGAAAGCGTTGGACGATAGCCATCCTGGAACTGCACGGTCATCTTCGCGTAGAAGGTCTCGTTGGCAGTGATGGCAGTGTCGTCCAAGGGAGTCGTATGGTCGGCATCTTTGTAAAGCGCGCTTGAAGGGGTGCAGTGCTCGCTGATGTCGGTGAAATCGGCATCGGGGTTGTAGGTGCCCGAAGTTGAGTCGTTCGCATCGTTGTCCGATGCGACGGAAATACCCGACTCACCGGACTGGGATTCGCCGTTCTCGGACTTACCACCCGGAGTGCCCTCCGTGGAATCGCCGGAGTCGCTGTTGGAATCCTCATCGGCAGCAGCCTTGCCGGATTTCGCCGAGCTGGAGTCGGCGCTCTTGCTGTCCGTATCCGAGGAATCGCTACCGGAGGCATCCTTACCCGAGCTGTCAGCCGAAGAGTCGGACTTGGAGCCCGAATCGCTTACGTCCTTGGAAGGCGACTCCGCCTGCTGCTCGATGGCTTGGCCGGATTCTGCGTCACTGGAGGATGTTGCGTATGAGTTGGAGATAGGGGCAAGTCCCAAAACAAGAACAACAGCCATCATGCTGTTTAAGATCTTCGCCTTGAGGCTACCCCCCCCCCGTGACGTTTTTGCAGTTCATTCTTTCTCCCTTCACTGCAGCTTGCCTTGAAGCTTTCACCCAACAAAAAACCTCCGACGAATCGGAGGTTTTGGTTTGACTATCTATTTTTTGACGCTTGACGAATCCAATGCGTCGATTTTCGCCACGCGATCGGCATGACGCCCACCCTCGAACTCGGTGGTAAGGAAGGCATGCAAGATCTTCTTGTTCTCGTCGAGGGAAACGAAGCGCCCGGAGAGCGTGATGACGTTGGCGTTGTTGTGCTGGCGGCACAGCTCGGCGAACTGCTCGTTGATGATGTTGGCCGCACGCACGCCCGCGATTTTGTCGGCCGCAAGGGCCATGCCAACCCCGGTACCGCACACGAGCACGCCGCGATCGGCGCGACCGGACGCAACGTCAGTGCCTACGAGCACGGCGAAATCGGGGTAATCGACGCGATCGTCGTTCTGGGGGCCTTGGTCGACCACCTGATAGCCCTCGTCCTTCAAGAATTCGACGAGTTGCTGCTTTTGCTCGAAACCAGCATGGTCGGAAGCGATCGAGATAATCATGCGGTCCCCTTTCCCCATTTCAGAAGCTCGGTGAGCTCCGTTGAAAAACGGCTGAATTATACCAGAAATCCCAGGTGTTATTTGCTTTTTGTTCGCTCAACCGCCTGCTCCCAGCCGTCAATGGCCTTCTTTCGAACGAAATAATCCATGTCAGGCTCGAAAACGCGGTCGATATGACGCATCGTCTTGATTTCATCGACGTTCTTCCAAAAGCCCGTGGAAAGACCCGCCAAATAGGCCGCGCCCATAGCGGTGGACTCCACGTTGGAAGGACGCACGATCGTCGCGTCAAGGATGTCGGCGCAACTTTGGCAAATGAAGTTGTTGCGGCAAGCACCACCGTCGACGTTTAGCGGATTCACCGTAATGCCGGAATCCTTTTGCATGGCACTCAAGACGTCGTTCACCTGATAGGCCTGCGCCTCAAGGCAGGCACGAACCAGGTGCGCCTTGCTTGCGCCGCGCGTCAGGCCGTAAATGGCGCCGCGCGCGTTGGCGTCCCAGTAAGGCGCGCCCAAGCCGGTGAAGGCCGGCACCACGTAGACCCCGGCTGAATCCTCGACACTCGTTGCCAAATGCTCGGAATCGGCCACATCGTCCAAAATGCCCAAGCCGTCGCGCAGCCATTGCATCAGGGCACCCGCCATGAAGACGCTGCCCTCGAGCGCGTACTCAAGATGGCCCGCCCCCGGCGCTGAGGCCGCCACCGTGCAGGCCAGGCCCGACCGCGAAAAACAAGGCTTGGCGCCCGTGTTCATAAGAAGGAAGCAGCCGGTGCCGAAGGTGGCCTTGGCGTTTCCCGCGTCGAAGCAGCACTGCCCGAACAGGGCGGATTGCTGATCGCCGGCAACGCCGCAGATGGGGACGTTGCCCTTGATAACCGGGTGGTTGACCAGGCCGAACTCGCCCGATGAAGGACGAACCTCGGGCAGCATGCTCTGCGGCACGCCGAAGAGCTCGCACAGCCAAGGGCTCCACTCGCCCCGAACGATGTCGAAGAGCATCGTGCGGCTAGCGTTGGTGGGGTCGGTCGCGTGAACCTTGCCCTGAGTCAGGTTCCAGATAAGCCAGGTGTCCACCGTGCCGAACAGCAAATCGCCCGCTTCCGCACGCTCGCGCGCACCCGGGACATTCTCCAAGATCCAGGCGATTTTGCTTGCCGAATAGTAGGCATCGGGAATCAGGCCCGTTATCTCGCTTATGCGCTCGGCCACCCCGTCGCCTGCGCAAACGCGCTCCACCAGCTCGGCCGTGCGGCGGCACTGCCAGACGATGGCGTTATGCACCGGCTCGCCGGTGTTCTTATCCCAAACCACCGTGGTCTCGCGCTGATTGGTGATGCCGATGGAATCAAGGTCGTCGACGGTGATGCCCTGCTCAACCAGAAGCTCGGTTAAAACCTTGAGCTGGCTTGCCAGGATTTCCTTAGGGTCATGCTCAACCCAGCCGGGCTTGGGGAAATGCTGGGCGAAAGGGCTTTGCGCCACCCCGACGATGCCACCCTGCTTGTTAACCAGCACCGCGCGCGATGAGGTCGTTCCTTGGTCGAGCGCGACGACGAAGCGGCTCATCGGGCCTCCTCAGGAATGTGGGCCTCGATCCAGTCAAGAATATCCTGCTCAACGGCCTTATGCTCTTTTTCGTTCAAAATCTCGTGGCGCAAGCCCGGGTACAGGCGCATGGTGCAATCGAGCACACCCGCCTCGCGGTAAAGCTCGCAAGCACGCAGGACTCCCTCACCGAAATCGCCAACCGGGTCCATGGCGCCCGAAATAAAGAACAGGGGCAAATCGCTTGGCATCTCGCTTGCGTGGGCACGCGTTGCGACCTCGGCGGTAAGCAGGGTCAAGGAGGCGTAGCCGCCAACGCTGAAGCGCGCCCCGCACAGAGGGTCGGCCTGGTAGGCGACGATGTTTTCGGGGTTCACGCTCAGCCAATCAAGCTCGCCCTTGGCACCCTCAATCGCCGAGGCATAGCTGCCGACGCCCAACTTGTCGATGGCCTTAGAGCGATGTCGCTCGCCCTTCACGCGCGCAATCGCGTGGCAGAGGGCGTTGGCCGCCAAGGATACGGGGAGTGCAGGCTGGCCGGTGCCGCATAGGATGGCGCCGGTAAGTTCTGCGCCGTGCTCCTCGCAGCAACGGCGCGCGATGAAGCTGCCCATCGAATGCCCGAATAGGAAGAAGGGCAGGCCCGGGTAGGCTTGACGATAGTAGGCTCCCAGGCGATACGCGTCCTCGGCCATAATGTCGGCACCCGATGCCGCAGAAAGATGGCCCAAATCGGCCGAATTAACGACGCTTTTCCCATGGCCGATGTGGTCTTCGCCGACAACCAAGAAGCCCGCATCGGCAAGGGTGCAGGCGAAGGACCCATAGCGGCCGATATGCTCGACCATGCCATGCACAATCTGCACGATGCCGCGGATGTTGCCGGTAAGGGGCACCCAAGTTAATACTCTGAGCTGGGATTTTCCATCGCTTGAAGGGAAACTCCCCTCAAAACGGCCGACGGTCGAAGTAACGGCGGTCATCTCCATGGCCTACCTCTTTCCTTTTGGGTGGGTGCTTTTGCGAGCGATTTTGTTTACGAGCAAGCGCGAGCTTTGCGGTCAAGCGCCGTTGCGGGCAGACGGGCGCGAGCGCGGCGGGAACGGGCCCACACGAACCGACTTAGCGAAATCACCCGCAAGCGCGCTTGCGAACGAGCCCTACGAACGAGCGCGGATTTCCTCGATAGATATGGAGCCCTCGCGCGTGAGCACGGGGCATCCGCTCGTGCAATCAACGATGGTGGAGGCAATGCCCGACTTCTCCTCGTCGTCGGTTACCACGGCGGCAACCTTGGAGCATAGGCCCTCATCCAGGCCTTCGGCGAACTTGGGGGCTTTGTGGCCGGAAGGATTGGCCGAAGTGGTTGCGATGGGGCAGCCCAGCTCGTTGATCAAAGAGAGGGCGAAGTCGCCCTTGGGGCAGCGCAGGCCGATGGTGCCCTCGTCGGAGCGGAAGGCCTCAGGGACCTTGTCGCTTGCCTCGACGATGATGGTCAGCGGCCCCGGCCAGAAGGTGCGTGCGAGCGCCTGGGCGAACTCGGGCACGTTGACGCCGTAGGTGTTAAGCGCGTCCACCCCGGACACCAGCCAGGCAACGGGCTTGCGCTTGGGGCGCGCTTTAAGCTCGTAAAGAACCTCGGGGCTCTCGGCGTCGCGAACGGAAATCCCCAGGCCATAGATGGTATCGGTGGGGAAAATCACGGGCTTGCCCTGTTTCAGGGCATCCAACGCCTCTTGCGCATGAGCGGGCGAATCTGCTGCGAATGTCATGGAAATCACATGCCTCTGACGAACTGCGTTTTTGTTGGACTTTCTATTCTATCACCCCCGCAAAATCGTCCGCTTGCCTGAAATAAACCCGAAAAGGAAATGCGCTAGCGGGTTTGCTCTATATCATGCCCCGCAGACCTTGCTGGGCCCCGCAAGCACGCGAAACCCGGCATCGATTGAAGGAGTTTCCATGTTCCAAGCCACCATCGATCCCGTTGGAGGGAGCCTTGCGGCATCGGCCGCCGTTGCCTGCCTCCCGCTGCTCTCGTTCTTCATCTGCCTAGTAGGCGTGAAGCTCAAGGCGCACGTGTCCGCCATCATCTCGCTGGCGGTAGCCGTCGCCGTCGCGATCTTCGGGTTCAACATGCCCGTCGACCTGACCTTCTTAAGCGCAACGCAGGGCGCTGCCTACGGCGTGTTCCCCGTCTGCTTCATCATCATCGCGGCCGTCTGGTTCTACGAGGTCACCGTTAACGCCGGCCGCTCCGACGACCTGCGCAAACTGTTCGATTCCATCGGCGGCGGCGATGTCCGTATCCAGGCGGTTCTGATCGCCTTCTGCTTCGGCGCGCTGCTCGAATCGCTCGCCGGCTTCGGCGCGCCCATCGCCATCACCGCCACCATGGTGCTCGCGCTCGGCGTTCCTCCCCTGCGCGCCGCCATGGCCGTCCTGATTGCCAACACCGCGCCCGTTGCCTACGGCGCCGTGGCCATCCCCATCACCACCGCAGGTAACATGGCACCCGGTGCCGACGGCGCTGCTGCCACCGCCGTGCACGTTGCCGAGATCGTCGGCTACATCGCCCCGCTGTTCGCCTTCATCGTCCCCATGCTGGTCGTCGCCATCCTCGACGGCAAGAAGGGCGTAAAGGACTGCTGGCTGCCCGCGCTCGTGGTCGGCATTTCCTTCGGCCTCGCCCAGTGGCTCGTCTCCAACCACTTCGCCTATGAGCTCACCGACATCGTGGCATCGCTCGTCTCCTTCGGCGTCACCGTCGTGTTCATGCGATTCTGGAAACCCAAGAACGTCGACGAGGCCCGCAAGCGCTTCGGCCTTGGCCCCCGCGACGAAGCCGCCGAGCATGAGCTCACCCCGGTTCGCACCTGGATGTGCCTGATGCCCTACGCCGTGATCGTCGCCCTGTTCGCCCTGGCCAAGACCGTCGCCGCGGCACCCCTGGCGCTCACCGACATCAAGATTCCCTGGCCGGGCCTTACCACCATCGCCGCCGACGGCACGGTTCAGTCGCTCGTCCTCAACTACCTGGGCAACAACCCCGGTACCACCTTCACCTTCAACTGGCTGTCCAACTGCGGTTCCATCATCCTGATCGGCGGCATCATCGTGGCAGCGCTCTACTCCATCTTCAACGGCAAGGGCCAGTTCAAGCTGAACTTCGGCAGCGCCATTGCCGAGCTGTTCAAGACTTGCTGGAAGATGAAGTTCACCATCCTGACCATCGGCTGCGTCCTGGCGCTGGCCTACGTCATGAACTTCAGCGGCCAGACCATCGCAATCGGCCAGTTCCTTGCCGGCACTGGCCCGCTGTTCGCCCTGCTCTCGCCCATCCTGGGCTGGATCGGCACCGCGGTTACCGGCTCCGACACCTCGGCAAACGCCCTGTTCTCGAGCCTGCAGGCCGAGGCCGCCAAGGCCAACGCATCGCTGGCCGGCGTCGACCCCGAGCTCTTCCTGGCCTCCAACACCATGGGCGGCGTCGTTGGCAAGATGATTTCGCCCCAGTCGCTCGCGATTGCGGCCGTGGCCACCGGCGAGACCGAGTCCACGCTGTTCAAGAAGCTGCTCCCTTGGTCGCTTACCATGCTGGCGGCGCTGTGCGTGCTCATCTTCCTTTACAGCTCGGTGCTCAACTTCATCCTGCCAGCCTAAGCTGAAAGCGCTCTGTGCGGCCGCATGGCCGGCTGCGCATTGAAACGTAGGGCATCCGCACGGATTCGGAGAAGCCCGTGAATCAAAATAGCCTCCCATTTTTCTGACACGAGAAATGAGAGGCTTTTTCATTACCCGTTGCGGGCCCTTTGTTTTCGGGCGTCGCCTGGCCGCTAGTTCCTGCGACGGCGCAGGGCCGCGATGGCCACCACTGCGGCGAATGCTGCGAAGGCTGCGGCTGCCACGGCGGGAGCCAGAGAGGAGTCGCCGGTGGCGGGGACGGTCGAATCATCAGCAGGGCTGGCCACGGCGTCGGCCGCCTCATTGACGGGAG